>JADLCW010000300.1 GCA_020847015.1 Thermomicrobiales bacterium
AGGCCAGCATTTCCGACGTGATCAGATCGACCGTGAAACCGTCCGGATATCCGGCGTCAGCCAGCATCTGTCTGGCCAGTTCGAGATCGTGCGGATACTCGACACCCGCGGCCGCTGCTTCCTCCTGAGTCAGACCACCCGGCATGAACTTGGCCGGCACGACGGAGTAGACATTCTCGGCGACCGGCTCGCCATAGAGCGCTTGATGCTCGTCGCGGTCGATGGCGTAGGCCAACGCCCGGCGCACGTCGGGATTGTCGAACGGCGCGGCGGTGACGTTGAAGTTGACGAACGCGACCTCGCCCACGCCGAACACGTCGGCAATCAGATTTCCCTCATCGTTGATGCGATCGACCCACTGCGCCTCCTGGATGCCGGAGGCGGCGTCCAACTCACCGGAGAGTAGTCCGAGTTCGCGGCTGGATGGATCGGGCATATACCGAATCTCGACTCCGGCCAGTTTGGGAGCGCCACGGAAGTAGTCGTCATTGGCGACCAGCACCACACTGTTCTGCGGGGTATAGCTTTCGAACTGGAACGGGCCGGTGCCGACCGGGTGGGTCTTGAAGGCGTCGTCGCCCATCGCCTCCACTGCCTTGGCGCAGACGATCATGCCACCCGAGTAGTTGGCCACCTTGGGCAGAAACAGCGTGCTCGAAATGGGAGTATCGAGGGTGATGGCGACCGTCGCGTCGTCGATCTTCTCAGCGGTCAGCCCAGCGTACTCGCTCGCGTAGGCGGAGCGGTCCTTGTCGGCCGCGCGTTGCAGCGAGTAGACCACGTCGTCCGCGGTCAGCGGATAAGCCTCCGAGCCGGGGCCAGCCTGGCACAGGACATCATCGCGCAGACTGAACGTCCACACCTGTTTACCGTCGACCATCTCCGGCTCGGGAATGGCGGTGGCAAGGTCGGGTTCGATCACATTGCTGTCGCCGGGCAGATAACGCACCAGACCGTTGAACACCATGTCGACGACGGTGCGATCCTGCGTGCCCGAGGCGCTATGGGGGTCGAGTGTCGCCAGGTCGGCGGCATTGACGGCGAAACGCATCGTCGGGCGCTCTTCCTGAGCGCTGGCTCCAAATCCTATCAGCATGGATGAGACGAGTACGAGAGCAGCCAGCAAACTGACGGCGCGTCGGGGGGACCGGGTCATCTTCGACCTCCTCACGAGCGTCGACGTGCCGGCGGCGCCGAAGGTGCAGGAAACATTGCCCGGCGGGCCGGTCACGTGGCATTCCAACGACGAATGTCCGCGGGCCTTGCCTCGGGTTCGCCGGTGGATGAGGCATAGTAGCCGCTGCACCGGAAAGATGAAAGCCTGATAAACGTCTCGTAGCCATTCATGTTGTCCCACAACAGGGGAAGAATGAACGGAACCGCGACACGTTGCCGTGTCGCGGTTCCACCGTGCATCCGTTTGGACAGGCTCGACGCAATACGCCGATCTCGATCAGAGCAGACCCTTCAGTTCCTCGGCCGCCGCATCCAGCGCTGTTTGCGCATCCTGCGCGCCGGACACGACATCGGCCATGTGCCGACCGACGATCTCGACCAGTTGCGTCTGCTTGGTCACCGGCGGCAATCCCTTGCCGCTGATGATCATCTGCTCCGCCTGCTCGAGCCATGGATACTTGGCGAGCACTTCGGGGTTCTTGAACGGCGCCTGCTGCGTGGGCAGGCTGCCCGCCAGCGCCCGCCGCATGGCCACATCCGGCGACTCCACCCAGCGGATGAACTGCCAGCCGGCATCCGGGTTGGGCGAGCTGATCGGCAAGCCCCAGCCCCACGCTCCGCTGAGACCGGTGCCGCCGGGCATCACGTGCGATTTGTTCTTGCCCTGCACCGGCGAGGTGTCGTCGCCATCGACCACGGCCAGCATCCACATGAAGCTCACCGAGCTGAAGGCGTGGCCCTGGCTGTAGACGGCGATGGAATCGTTGTAGTTGGCGCCGGACGCGCCCGGCTGGGCGGCGTTGTTCACGCAGTCCGCATAGAGCTGAGCCGCCTTGACGCCGGTCTCGTTGTTGAAGATCGGCTCGGTCATCTCCGCGTTGTAGTAGTCGCCGCCGGCGCTGTAGAGGAAGTTGCAAAACTCCATGACCAGCGGATCCGATTGCTGCGCGGTCATCGCCGCGCCATACAATTCGGAGCCTTTCCAGGTCTTGATGGCCTTGGCCATGTCGACGTAGCCGGAGACACTGTCCGGAATCGCCAGATCCTGGCCGGTCTGCTCCTTGAATCCCTTCTGGAACTCCGGATCGTTCAGCAGATCATCGCGGTAGATGAGTCCCATCGGGTAGGCGTAAAAGGGAACGTACCAGGTCTTGCCATCGGCCTGGGAGACGATGTTGAGGGTGGCCGGCACGTAGCGACTGAGGTCGATCGCGCCGCCGGAATCGGCGATGCGCTCATCCAGCGACTCCACCCAGCCAGAGCGGGCGAATTCATACACCCAATAGAAATCGACCTCGAGCACGTCGTAGGCGCCGTTGCCGGCTCCGGCTGCGAGCTGCGGCACCAGCTTCTCGTGCATGACGTCGTAGACGACCTTCTCGAAGCTGACTTCGATCCCGGTCAGTTCGGTGAACTCGGGCAGCATCTCCTCGATGATGGTCGTTTCGAGCAGATCCTCCATCAGCATATTGAGTTTCGTGCCCGCGAATTCCTTGGTGAAGGTGACCTCCTGCGCAGCGGCAGGCGGCGCAAGCCGTCCCGGCAGCGACAGCGCCAGACCGGCTCCGGCTCCGGCCTGAAGCAGCCGGCGCCGATTGATCTGGTGACCGAATGGAGATCGCATGCCTGTCCGATCCATCGCGTTCTTCCTCCTGCTCGTCGGGCTTCGTATCTGCCGCTGGTTCCGCGTCACCCCCTTCCCGTCGCGGGTCATGCAATGCTTTGCAACCAGGCGCCGAGCGGCGATCCGCCCGCGGCGCCCCGGCGCGGATTCATCTACGCCTACGCCTCGGCCTCCTCGTCGCCCATGAGCCGCACGAGGAGGATCACCAGCACGAGGATGATGATCAACAGCAGGAACGACGCCGCCGCCGCGCGTCCCATCTCGAGGGTCGTGAAGGCCGCTTTCCAGATGGAGAACGAGATCGTCTCGGTGGCGCTGCCCGGGCCGCCGCGGGTCAGGATGTACACCAGGTCGTAGGTTTTCATCGCGGCAATGAACCGGATCAGCGTCGCCACCAGCAGCACCGGCATCAGCAGCGGCAGCGTCACCGAACGGAACGTTTGCCAGCGGTTGGCCCCATCCACCATCGAGGCCTCGATCGGGTCGCGCGGCAGGGAGGTCAACCCGGCCAGGATGATGACGATCATCAGCGAGGTTTCATGCCACACATCCACGCCGACGATGGTCGCCATCGCCGTGTTCGGGCGCGACATCCATTCCTGGGGCGGCAGGTGCAGCGTCGTCAGCAACCAGTTGACGGCGCCCACGTCCGGGTGCAGCAGCAATCGCCAGATGAGGCCGACGGCCACCGGGCTGACCAGCAGGGGGATCAGCAAGATCGCCAGATAGACGCCCCGGAACCGCAACCCCGGCAGATTCAGGAGCAGCGACAACCCGAGCGCGATGAGCAACTCCAGCACGACGACACTGACGCTGTAGACCGCGGTGTTGCGCGCTGCGATGGCGAAGAGATTGCCGGCGATCGTTTCGGCGTAGTTCGTCAGCCCGATAAACGGCCCGATGCCGCCCTTGGTCAGATCGTAGAAGTGGACCGACACCCACAAGGCGAATCCGAGCGGGAACGCCACCACGATCGCCAGCGCCACCAGCGTCGGGATGGTCATCAATCGGCCGAATCGCCGTCGCCCCTCGCGCATGGAGCGGCTGCCAGTCGTCGCCGCCGGCAGCGATGTCGTCTCGGGTTGACTCAAGGTGCGGTGGGTCGCCATCGATGGGTGATCCTGGCGGCGGGCCGGGATTCTCCCGGTCCGCCATGCGCGACTGCGATTAGAGCAGTTCCTTCAATTCGGCAGCGGCCGCATCCATGCCCGCTTGGGCGGTCGTGCCGCCGGACACCACCTCGCTAAGATGGCGGCCCATGATCTCGACCAATTGCGCCTGCTTGGTCACCGCCGGCAACCCCTTGCCGGAAGCGATCATGTCGCGCGCCTGGGTCATCCACGGGTACTTGGCGATAAATTCCGGGTTGTCGTAGGGCGCGGCCTGAGCCGGGACGCCGCCAGCCATCGCCCGCTTGAGAGCAATCTCCGGCGATTCGACCCACTTCAGGAACTCCCAGCCCGCGTCCGGGTTCGGGGAACTGATCGGCAGTCCCCAGCTCCAGTCACCGGTCAAACCGCGGCCTCCGGGCATCACCGTCATGGCGTTCTTGCCCTTGACCGTGCTCGACTCCTCGTCGTTGGCCTCGTTCAGCATGAACAGATAGCTGATCATGCTGAAGGCCTTGCCTTGCAGATAGGTGGCCATGGTGTCGTTCAGATCGGCTCCGGCGGCTCCCGGCTGGGCCGCGTTGTTCACGCAGTCCGCGTAGAGTTGGGCGGCCTGGACGCCGATTTCGTCATTGATCGTCGGCTCGGTCATCTCCGCGTTGTAGTAGTCGCCGCCGAGTCCGTAGAGGAAGTTGCAGAACTCCATGACGATGGGGTCAACCTGCTGCGCCTGCATCGCGGCCCCATAGACGCCCTTGTCCATCTTCGAAACGTTCGTGGCCATGTCCACATACGCCGCGACCGATTCGGGCATGACCAGTTCGGCGCCGGCAGTCGCCTTGTAGGCCGCCTGGAAATCCGGGTCATCCATCAGGTCGGTGCGATAGATCAGACCCATCGGATAGGGGAACATGGGGATGTAGTAGGTCACGCCATCGACAACCGAGCTGATGTCGAGCACCGCCGGGATATAGCGGCTGAGATCGACCGCGCCGCCAGAATTGGCGATGCGCTCATCCAGCGGCTCCATCCAGCCGGAGCGGGCGAACTCGTACACCCAATAGAAATCCAGCTCCAGCACGTCGTAGGCGCCGTTGCCGGGGCCAGCCGCGAGCTGCGGCACCAGCTTCTCGCGCATGACGCCGTAGACGACCTTTTCGAAATTGACCGTGATGCCCGTTTTGTCGAAAAACTCGGGCAGCAGATCCTCGATGACCGTGGTCTCGAGCAGGTCTTCCATCAGGAGATTGAGCGTCGTCCCCTCGAAGTCGCGGGAGAGCTCGATCTCTTGGGCCTGCACGCCGCCCAGGCGACCGCCCAGCCCCAGCGCCAAGCCGGCGCCCGCGGACGCCTGCAGCAGTCGACGCCGGTTGAGCGAGTTTCGCGCCATGGTTCGCCCGATCGCTTGTGCCACGCTGCACCTCCTTCGACCGCCGCGGGGTCGCCGCTCCGGTCCATCCGCGGCGGCGCACGCCGCCGCGCCTATTTCACCGCGCCGAACGTCAGTCCCCGGACGAGGTATCGCTGAATCACCCAGGTGAGCGCGACGATGGGAGCCATCATCGCGACGGCCGCCGCGCAGATGGCGCCAATGTTGTTGCCCTGAGAACTCATCAGTCCCGCCAGCGCCACCGGCAGAGTTTTCGAGTGCCGGCCCGTCAGCACCAGAGCGAAGAGGAATTCGTTCCAGCTCAGCACAAAGGAGAACACGCCGGCGGCCATGAGTCCCGGCAGCGACAGCGGCAGGATGATGGCGCGAAACGCCGTCCAGCGATCGCAGCCGTCGACCAGCGCGGCTTCCTCCAGTTCCTTGGGGATGCCCTGGAAGAACCCGATCAGAATCCAGACCACGAACGGCAGATTGAACGACAGGTAGATCAGCGCCAGCGCCCACCCCTTGTCGCGCAGCCCCAGTTTCTGGGACAGCAGATAGAAGGGAATCACCAGCGCCACCGGCGGCAACATCTGGGTGCCGAGCACGCTGAAGCTGAGGGCGCGGCCGCCAGTGCGGAAGCGCGCGATGGCGTAGGCGGCCAGCGATCCGATCGCCAGTGCGACGGCCGTGCTGGCGAGACCGATCCACAGCGAGTTCCAGAAGTACTTCAGGAACGGCTCATCGATGAAAATCTTGGCGTAGTTGTCCAACTGCGGGCGAAACGCCAGATTCGCAGGGTCGTAGGCCAGCGACCGGTTGGCGAACGAGGTGCGGACCGTCCACAGCACCGGCAGCAGAATGGTCAGGCTGGCGCAGATCAGCACCAGGTGGCTGAGCGCCATGCCGAGATCGAATCGCCGCTTGGGCGACTGTAGTTGGGTGAGTGACGCCGGCGCCGCGCCGCTTGCCATCGGCTCCTCCCGCATCATGGGCCTGCAATCGATTCCAAACTTTCCCATCCGTCTGGTAGCCTATGGGCCGCCGGCGGCGCTTGTCAATGCGGCGCACGGATTTTTCGGGCAGCATTTGCCGAACGCCGCGGGGAAATCGGAGCGCGCCGCGCGGATGCGGATCGTGTCCGCAGCCGCGCTGACGGTCCCGGCGATCCGATGGCGCGACATCCGCGGGCGACCGACTGGCCGTCGGCTCAGATGGTGGGGTCGATAAGAATCTTGATCGACTCACCCGAGCCATGCAACGCCATCGCCTGCTCCATTTGATCGACTCCGAGGCGGTGGCTGAACAGCGGCTCCACCTTCACCTGACCGCTCGCCAGCATCTTGATGGCCCGGTCCGTGGTGAACGGATTGACGAACGTACCGACGACGGTCAGCTCCCGGCGATAGATGTCGTACGGGCGCACAGAAATCTCATCGTTCGGGTCACAGCAGCCGAAGATCAGCACCGTCCCCGCTGGCCGCACCAGGTCGAACGCTTGCCGCGCCGTGGTCGGCAACCCGACCGCTTCGATGGCCACATCGACGCCGAACTCCGTCTCGTGGCGGAGGATTTCCTCCACCGACTCGGCCCGCGGGTCTACGGTCACGTCCGCGCCAAACTCCACCGCCAGGCGACGGCGACTTTCCCGCGGTTCGCTGACGACGATCGTCGACGCGCCGGCCGCTCGCGCGAGCTGAATCATCAGCAAGCCGATCGCCCCGGCGCCGAGAATGGCCACAGAGGCGCCCGGCTGAATGCGCGCCCGGTCGATGCCGTGAACGGCGCAGGCGAGCGGTTCGACCATGGCCGCCTGATCGAGCGTCACCGAGTCGGGCAGTTTGTAGGCTTGCGACTCCGGCACCGACGCCATCGGCGCGAACCCGCCGTCGATCTGAAGCCCGATCGCGCGCTGGTCGGTGCAGAAATGGACGAGCCCGGCTCGGCAAAAACGGCATTTGCTGCACGGGATGTTGGGATCGACAGCAATGCGGTCGCCCTTGGCGAACGCGGTCACCCCGGCCCCGACAGCGGCGACCGTGCCGGCGAACTCATGACCGGGGATGACCGGGAAGCGCGCCGGATAGCTCCCTTCGTAGACATGGCGGTCGGTGCCGCAGACACCGCAGGCATTGACCTCCAAGAGCACTTCGCCCGGCCCCGCTACGGGCGCCACACGATCTTCGACCTTGACGATTCCCGGTTCGCAAAACACCGCGGCGCGCATGCGCTCTTCCTCCGATCGGGTCATCGCGGATCGTCGCTGAGCGCCACCATCACTTGATGGCGCCCAGCGTCAACCCGCGCACGAGATACTTGCGAATGGCGACGCCCAGCAGCAGCACCGGTACGAAGATGAGTGTGCCCATGCTCATCACTTGCCCCCACACCACGCCGTGCATTGTCTGCAGCGAGGCCGTGACCACCGGCAGCGTTTGCGTGGGACCGGAGGTCAGCACCGTGGCGAACAGGTAGTCGTTCCAGGCGAAGATGAACGACAGCGTCGCGGTGGCGATCAGCCCCGGGGTGACGAGCGGCAGCGCGACATTCCAGAAACTCTGGAACACCGTGCCGCCATCCACCCACACCGCTTCTTCGAGTTCTTTCGGCACGTCGCGGAAAAAGCTCATCATCAGCCACACCGCCAGCGGCAATGAAAAGGTGGTGAAGGCGACGATGAGACCCGGCAGCGTGTTCAGCAAGCCGACGCCACGAAAAATGCCGTAGAGCGGCACCAGCACGGCCGGAATCGGCGCCATGCGGGTAGTGATGATCCACCAGGAGATGTCTTTGGTATGCCGGAACCGGCCGCGCGCCAACCCGTAGCCGGCGAGCGAACCGAGCGTGGTGGCGACGACCACCGCTCCCAGCGACGCGACCAGGCTGTTGCGGAAGTAGAGCAGCGCGCCGCGATCCAACAAGATCTGAAAATTGGCGAGCGTCGGCTCAAAGATCCAGCGCGGCGGCATGGTGAACATGCCTGCCTGAGTCTTGAGCGCGGAAAGGAACATCCACAGGAGCGGGAATGCGAACCACGCCAGCACGATCAGATCGAGCGCCAGAATGATGGCGGTCGTCAGCAGGCGTTTCGGGTTGCGCCGGATCGATGGCATGAGGGTCATGCTCCCGGCGCCCCTTGCTCCTCGCCCAGCACGTTGACAAACAGTCGCCCCAGGAAAATCGTGACGACGATCATCGCCAACCCCAGCGCCGAGGCGTAGCCCAGCCGGAAGAAGCGAAACGCCTCCTCGAAAATGCGGATGCCGATGATCTTGGTGGAGTCGGCCGGACCGCCGGCGGTGGTGACCATCAAGTGGTCGATGTAGCGCAGCAAATCCATGCTCCGAATCAGCGCCGCGACGAGGATGACCGGGCGCAGCATCGGCAGGGTGATGTATCGCACCTGCTGCCAGTAGGAGGACCCATCCACCACGGATGCCTCCAATACGTCGTGCGGCAGTGCGCGCAGCCCCGACAACACCACGATGACGACCAGCGGCGTCCACTCCCACGTATCCATCAGCACGACCGCCGGCATCGCAGTGCGCGGATCGCCCAGGATGCTGACGTTGTTCAGCAGCCCGATCTCGTGCAGAAAATAGGTATAGACCCCGTAGCTGTCATGCAGCAGAAACCGCCACAACAACCCCACCAATACGGGCGCGACGAACATTGGACTGAGCAGAATGGTCGCCAGGGCGTCGCGAAAGTACGGCGTGTGCTCGATGAGCAGAGCGATCGCCACGCCGAGCACCAACTGCAACGTCAGCGCGGCTCCGAAATACCACGCGGTCGTCAGCCACGAAGCCCAGATCGCCTGGTCCTGCAGCATCTGAACCCAGTTGCCGAGACCCACGAATTTGGACGGAACCTGCGGCAAGGGCGAGTATTCGAAAAAACTCATGCGGATCATGTACAGGAATGGATAGATGCTGACCGCGAGCAGCACGAGGACGGTCGGCAAGACCATCCACCCCTCGGGCGACAGGCGCCCCAGAATGGGGATCCGCTTCGGTTGCGCGGTGACAACCTGTAATTGTTGCGTAGGCGTCTGGACGGGTGTGCTCACTCCCCCTCCTCCGTCGGTCGGGGTCGCCGCCGCGACTCCTTGAGAAGCCGCGGCGGCCAATCAACGTTATGCCCCCGCCGGAGGCCAGTTGTTGATCTTGTCGATCGTGCTGACCGCATCGGTCATGGCTTGCTCGGGTGTCTTGGAGCCCGTCAGCATCTTGGAAAGATCGGTGAAGATCGCTTCATCCACCTGCACCCAGGTGACGATCTTGCCCTGCGCCAGCCCGATATTCTCCGGCTTCCATGCGTCCAGCACGGTGGGCAGCACCGCCACCAGCGGATCCTTGTTGTCGGCGATCCACTGCTGGACCTCGGCGTCCTGATAGACGGAGGTGCGGGTGGGAGTAGACCCTTCGAGCAGCAGTTTTTTCTGCGTCTCGGGGCTGGTGGCCCAGTTGATGAACAGCCACGCCGCCCGCTGGCGCTCTTCCGTGCCGTAGCTGTTGACGGCCAGCCCAGTGCCGCCCCACAGGTTCTTGGTGCCGTTGGGTCCCTTCGGCAGCAGCGCCCACTTGACGTGGCCGGCCACCGTCGACAGGTTTTCGTCCTCGAACATCGAGGCGTATTCGTGCCACTCTGGGGCCATCGCGATGCCGCCGGCCGAGAACGCTTCGGCCAGTCCGTTCCAGTCCCAGCTCAAGCTGCCGGGCGCCGCCTGCTTGAGGATGCTGTCGTACAGCTTGGCGGCCGCCAACGCTTCCGGCGAGCCGAGCGCGCACCCGCCGGGGGTGGCGGTGCCCCAGGTCGCATAGTCCGGGTTGTCGAAGTAGTTGCCGCCTTCGGCCAGCATGACGTTGCTGAAGTCGCACATCAGAGAGTCGTATTGCTTGGCCTGGTGGCCAGTGCCGGCGACCTTCTCGGCAATGGTCCCGTCAGCGACCTTGCCGTTGATCCATTCGGCGATCTCGCGATACTGCTCCCAGGTGATGTTGGGGCCGGGTGTCCAGTCGTACCCCTTCTCTTGCTGGAAGAGGTCTTTGTAGGTCGCGTTTTCGAAGATGTCGGTGCGGTAGGCGAGCAGCATGGTCGGCGCATCGTACGGGATCGCCAGGAGCTTCTCCCGGTCGATCATGTACCCCGAACCGATCAGATTCATCTTGTCGAAGTCGTCCAGCCCGTTCGGCAGCGCCGGCAGGGTCGGATCGTCGATGAACGTGCGCAGATCGGTGAAGTTTCCGTAGAGCGGGGCCATGATCTGCATGGGATCGGCGTAGATCACATCGATGTCGCCGGCCTGGCTGGCGAAGTCGAGCAGCACCTTGGTGACGACATCCGCCAGACCGGTCTGGGTGATGTTGACCGTGATGCCGGTCAATTCCTCAAACTCGCCAACGTGATTGATCATGGCTGCCGTCGGCGGGGTGTCCTCGGACAGGAAGTTGATCTGAATCCCTTTGTCTTTGTACTGTCCCCAGGTTTCGGCATCGGCGGCCGGCGTGCCGGCGTCCTGCGCCGCGCGCGCCCCCAGCGCCGGGGCGACGGCGAACGCCGCCGCGATCGCCGCGCCGGTTTTCAGCGCCGTGCGTCGCGTCAATCGCCGCTCGGTTCCCCCGAACTTCTCGATCGTCTCGTTCTTCCGCATCTTCGCGCCTCCTTCGATCGACCGCGAATCGCGCAATTAGAGGATCTGGACATCCACTCGGCGGCGTGCGGAGCGCCACGAATTCACCGCGATGAACGTCCACTGCCCACAGAACCGGAGGGCCGCCATCGCGCCCCGGTCAACCACCAGGCGTCGCGACAACGATCTTCCGCCTTCCCCTCGCTGTGATGGAAGATAACGGTTGCATCCCTCCACAAACGAGGCGATCCTGCTGCTTCGCGCCGGAGCGAACCGGCGCCCGGCGCCAACGCGCGGACGCATTGTAACCGTTTCCACTACTCGCGGGGGCCGGTATCATGGTCGAGGATGAACGATCACTCGACGAACGTACGGAGGGACGAATCACCATGTCCGACGGGGGAACGCTTGCGGGCAAGATTGCGCTGGTGACCGGGGGCGGCGCCGGCATCGGACAGGCGATCGCGACTGCGCTGGCCGGGGCCGGGGCGCGCGTGGCCGTCTCCGACATCGACCTGGACGCCGCGCAGCGGATCGCTGCCGGGTTGCCCGGCGCGGTTGCTATCCGCCTCGATGTCACCTCGGCCGAGAGCGCTCGGGCGGCGGTTGCCGAAGCCGAAGCGGCGCTGGGGCCGCTCGATATCCTTTGCAACAACGCCGGCGTCTCTACGATGCGGCGGATCGTCGATCTGACCGAGCGAGAGTGGGATTTCAACTTCGATGTCAACGCCAAGGGCGTGTTCCTCGTCACCCAGGCCGCGGCGCCGGGGATGATCGCGCGTCGCTCCGGCTGCATCGTCAACACCGCCTCCATGGCCGGCAAGACGGCCGTGCCGCTACTCGCCCACTACGCCGCCTCGAAGTGGGCCTGCATCGGCTTCACCAAGTCGGCAGCCGTGGAGTTTGGGCCGCACAACATCCGCGTCAACTGCGTCTGCCCCGGCTACGTTCGCACGTCGATGCAGCAGCGGGAACTGGACTGGGAGGCGCAGTTGCGCGGCATGACCCCGGATGAGGTCTCCGAGGAATACATCCGCAAGACACCGCTGGGGCGTCTGGAAACTCCGGGGGATGTCGCCAACGTCGTGCTGTGGCTCTGCACGCCGGGCGCCGAGTTCGTTACCGGCGCGGCGATCGACGTCACCGGCGGGGCAGGATTGGAGTAAGCGCGAGTCGAGCGGTCGAGGCGTGGAGCGGGCGAATCGCCAGCTATGCGAGGCGACTCGCCGTCGCTCCTCGACTCCTCGACGTCCACACCGGAACCTCCGGCGCTCCTGCGTCGTCTTTCATCGTGACGGGCCGTCGTTCGGACCATGCGATGCGAGATCGAAAGCGAGGAACGCGCCGTGCAAAGATTCAACCTTCGAGCGCCGCTGCTGGCGGTGCTCGTCGCCATTTTGTTCGCGTCCCTGCTGGCTCCGGCGATGACGCGCGCCGAGGGCATCGTGATCGTGGAACCGCCCGGTTGTGAGCCAACCTGTCCGGAACCGACGCCAATTGGCGACCAACTCGAGATCAAGCGTCACACCGTCGAGGTCGCCATCGAGGATGGCATCGCCAATACCCGCGTCGATCAAATATTCCACAACCCCAATCGGTGGGCCGCCGAAGGGACGTACATTTTTCCCGTGCCGGCCGGAGCCGCTGTCAGCGAGTTCAAAATGTGGGTCGATGGTGCGCCGGTCGATGCCAACCTCTTGGACGCGGACGAGGCCCGACGCATCTATGAGGAGATCGTCCGCGCGCGGCGCGACCCGGCGCTGCTGGAATTCATCGGCGAGGGCGCAGTGCAGGCCAGCATCTTCCCGATTCCGCCCGGCGCGGATCGGCGCATCGAGATCGCCTATGCCGAGATCGTCCCGACTGAAAACGGTCTTTCACGCTACCGCTTTGGGCTGAACTCCGGGCGATTCTCCGCCCAATCTCCCGAATCGTCGTCGATCCGGGTGAGCATTGCCGCCGACCAGCCGCTGCAAGCGACCTACTCGCCCAGCCACGATGTGGCCATTGACCGGATCGACGATCGCCACACCGTCGTTGGTTGGGAATCGAGCGGCGCCGCGCCGGCAGCCGATTTCGATCTGTACTGGAGCGCTTCGCCCGATCCCATCGGCGTTCACCTGGTCGGCGACTACGATCCGGCGGTCGGTGAAGGCTATCTGCTCTTGCTCGCCTCGCCCGGCTTCGAGGCGGAAACCAAATCCATCGCCAAGGACGTCATCCTCGTGCTCGACACCTCCGGCAGCATGCAGGGGGAGAAAATCATTCAGGCGCGGCAAGCGTTGGTCTCGGTGCTGGAGCGACTGGGGGCCGAGGATCGCTTCGCGGTCGTTGAATTCAGCACCGGGGTGCGTCGCTTCGCGCCCGAGCTCATCCCGACCAGCCAGCGCGCCGAAGCCATCAACTGGGTGAAGACGCTGCCGGCCGAAGGCGGCACCGATATCGATCGCGCCTTGCTGGAGGCGCTGACGATGGTTCGCCCCGAGCGTCCGACCACCCTCATCTTTCTGACCGACGGATTGCCTACCGAAGGCGAAACCGACGTCGCCCGCATTCTGCGCAATATCGACGATGCGGCGCCCGACAACGTCCGCCTGTTCACCTTCGGTGTCGGCGACGATGTGGACACCCTGCTGCTGGACGGACTCTCCACCGACCATCACGGTCGCAGCACCTATGTGCGGCCCGGCCAGTCGCTGGATGAGGCGGTCTCCGCATTCTACGCGGGCATCAGCGCGCCGGTGCTGGCCGATCTGAAGGTGGATTGGGGCAACGCGCTCATCAGCGATGTCTCCCCCGATCCCCTGCCCGATCTGTTCGCTGGCTCCCAACTGGTCGTGGTCGGCCGCTATACCGAAGGCGGCGCGACCACGATCACCCTGACCGGCACGGTCGATGGCGAGCGGCGCACCTATGCATTCCCCAACCAGATTCTTCCCACTGCGCGCGGCGACGGCTGGCTTCCCCGGTTATGGGCGACTCGCCGCATCGGCTATCTGCTCAATCAGATTCGGCTCAGCGGGGAAAACCGGGAATTGGTGGATGAAATCGTCCGTCTCAGCGTGCGCTTTGGCATTGTGACCCCCTATACGTCGTACCTGCTTACCGAAGACGACATTCTCTCCGAGGAGGGACGCACCCGGGTGGCTCAGGACGTGATGACGCAGGCGGCGCAGCCGGCGCCTGTCTCGGG
>JADLCW010000301.1 GCA_020847015.1 Thermomicrobiales bacterium
CAGCGATCCCAGCGTGCCCGAGAGTCCGATCACGGCGAAAGCCACGGCGGAGACGTGCTGCCGCTGGCGCACCGGTGTCCACTCGATGATGAACGGCATGGTGGTGGTGAAGAGGTAGGCCAGCCCCGCTCCGCTCGCCGCCGACAACGCCAAAATCAACGCCGGGTGCTCGGCCAAGGCCAACCCAACCGAGGTCGCCAGGAACACGATCATGCCGCCGATCATCGAGCGCCACACGCCGAAACGGGCCAGCACCGGCCCCATGGTCGCCGCGCCGACAGCCATCACCAGCGTCTGGGCCGCGCTGAAGCGACCCATGGCGTCTTCGTGAAGTCCCAGTTCTCCGAGGTACAGATTGAAGATGAGTTGAAAGACACCCCATCCTACGTACGCCAGCAGGTTGTAGAGCAGGAACAGCTTGGTATCCTGCCGAAAGAGGCGCACTTCGCGCAGAAGCTCGGACATCTGACCTCGGCTCTCGGTCGGCGCACGGCAAGCGGGGCGACCGCGGTGGGTCGGGGCAGTATATCCTCGCGCCCGCCGCGCGGCGGGCCGGAGCGGGTTGGGAGGAATGACCATGAGCGGCGTCCGCGCATCGGGCGATTTGCGTGTTGGGTTGGTCGGGCTGGGTCGCTTCGGCCGGCTCCACGCGGCGGTGCTGGCGACGCTGCCAGGAGTCGAGCTGGCGGCGATCTGCGACCCGGATCCGGCCGCGCTCGCCGAGGTCGGCGACCGTTTCGGCGTGGCTGCCCGTCACCGCGATCTGACCGACCTGCTAGCCGGCGAGCGCATCGACGCCATCTTTCTGGTGACGCCGGAGCCGCTCCATGCCGGGCAGGCGCTCCAGGTCGTGGAGCGCGGCATTCCGCTCTTCCTGGAAAAACCGCTAGCGACGACCCCGGCCGAGGGCGAGCGGGTGCTGGCCGCCGCCGAAGCCGCCGGCGTATTGGTGCAACTCGGATTCCTGCTGCGCTTCGAACCGCAGCATGCCTTGCTGCGCGCCGAAATCGCCGCCGGGCGCTTCGGGCCGCTGGTGTCGATGCGGGTCAAGCGCAACTGTTCTCGCACCTGGTTCCCGACCTACGGCGATCGCGTGCACCCTGTCTACGAAACGAGCATCCACGATATCGACTTGCTGCTCTGGTTCGCCAGACAGCCCTGCACCTCGGTGTTCGCCATCGCGCGCAATTACAGTGGTCTGCGCTACCCGGATGGCTGCTGGGCGCTGCTGCAGTTCGGCGACGGACCGGTCGCCATGGTGGAGACGAGCTGGTTCGTGCCCAACGGCGCCCCGGCCAACGTGCTGACTCCAACCTGGCACGGCACGATTGACAGCGAGTTGGAAATCGTCGGGGTCGAGCGATCGGCGCGGCTCGATCTGCTGGAGGGCAGTCTGGCGATTTGGGAACCGGACTACACTGCCCGGCCCGACACGGCGATGTGGCCAGAAATCGCCGGCACGGTCGGCGGCGCGCTGCGGGAGGAAGATCGTCATTTTCTCGACTGCGTGCGAGCCGGCGTCCCTTCTCCCATTGCCTCGGCACGCGATGCGCTGGCTGGATTGCGAATAGCCGAAGCGATTGTCGAATCGGCCGCGACGGGACGCGAAGTGCGCCTCGACTGAGCGGAGGCGCGTACAATCCGCGCGGCAACCAGACGTCTGTTTCAGTGGAGGGCGTTCAACCCGTGATCGATCTTTCGAGCGACACTGCCACCCGACCCACTCCGGCCATGCGCCAATTCATGGCCGAGGCCCCGGTCGGCGACGAGCAACTTCGCGAAGACCCCACCGTCAACCTGCTGCAGGAGATGGTCGCCGAACTCACCGGCAAGGAGGCGGGGTTGTTTCTCCCCTCCGGCACCATGTGCAACGCCATCGCCTTCTGTCTCAACGCCAATCGTGGCGAAGCCGTCATCCTCGACGCATCGGCGCATCCCAACCATTCGGAAGCGGGCGGTCCGGCGTGGCTCGCCAGCGTGATGCTGCGCCTCGTGAGCGGCGACCGTGGCGTGTTCGGAGCCGAGCAGGCGCGTGCGCTGATCGATGCCGGGGGAACCCATTCCGCGCGGACCGCCTTCATCTCGGTCGAGAACACGACCAATCGAGGTGGCGGCAAGATTTGGCCGCGGGAGAACTTGGCAGAACTACGCGCGCTCGCCGACGAACACGGCATGCGACTGCACATGGATGGCGCCCGGCTGATGAACGCCGCAGTCGCCAGCGGTGTGTCGGCTTCCGACATCGCCGCCCATGCCGACACAGTCTGGATCGATCTTTCCAAGGGCCTGGGGGCGCCGGTGGGGGCGGTGCTGGCCGGGCCACGCGATTTCATTGAGCGCGCGCGGCTGCTCAAGCACATGTTCGGCGGCGCGATGCGACAAGCGGGCATCATTGCCGCGGGCGGCGTCTATGCGCTGCGCCACCATGTCGGCCGGCTGGCCGAAGACCACGCTAACGCTCGGCTACTCGCCGAAGGGCTAGCCGCCACTCCCGGCGTGTCGCTTGCCTTCGAGACCGTAGAAACCAACATCGTCTTCTTCGACATCGGGGGCACAGGGCTCACGCCAAGCCAGTTGGAACGCGGCGTCAACGAGCGCGGGGTTCGTTTCGGAGCCAACTACGATTTCTCGAATTTGATCCGCGGCGTCACCCATCTCGATGTCAGCCGGTCGGACATCGAGCAGGCGGTTGCGGCGGTGCGCGAGGTCGTCGCAGAAGGAGCCGCCGTCCACGCCTAAATCTCGATCGAATCCGGCACGTACGATGGACTTGCCGGCAACGGCCGGCAACCTCGCTCTTATCGGCTTCCCTTCGTTTGCTACCGCGATTCACTTTATGATCCGCGCCCGCGCACGTAGAACCGGCCAAACATGCCAGCCGCACGAGGAGGGGTGACCGTGCTCGCATGGAAAGAGCGCACATCCGGCATCATTGCCCCGGACGAACGGTTGCCGTGGGGCAGCACGCTGGCGATGGGCGTCCAG
>JADLCW010000302.1 GCA_020847015.1 Thermomicrobiales bacterium
ACCCGCGAGGAGATTCTCAAATTCCTGCGGTTGCGCGCCCAGGTCGGCCCGGCGACGTGAGGGGGACGCGATGCCGATTCCGCCCGCGGTTGCAAAATTCAATCGGCGGGTGACGAACCGCGTCCTCGCACCGCTGGCGCGATGGCTGCCGGGGTTCGGCATCATTGTGCATACCGGACGAACGAGCGGTCGGACATACCGTACCCCGGTCAATGTGTTCCGGCGCAACGATTGCTATACGATCGCCCTCACCTACGGTCCCGATGCCGATTGGGTCCGCAATGTGCTGGCAGCTAGCGGCGCCGTGCTGGAAACACAGGGACATACGCTGCGGGTAACGCAGCCCCGCATCGTCCACGATGAGCGGCAGTTGCCGGCGCCGGTGCGCCTGGTGCTGCGACTCGCGAACGTCATCGATTTCCTGGAACTGGAGTCCTCCGCTGCAATGCCCAATGCAATGCCTAAGCCTACGCCCGGCCAATAGCACGCGGAGACCCCAAGAGCATCGCCTCCGGATCGCCGCGCGCCTGTCCAATTTCTCGCTCAGTCCTCGTGGCGGGGCCGGAATTTGCCCTCGTCGCGGCGCTCGAAGCGGCGTGGGCCGGCCGGTTCATTGCGCTCGAAGCGGCGCGCCCCCCCCTCGTCGCGCGGGCCGACGCGCACTCCGCCCACGTTGGGGTTGCGTCGCGGCGCCGCCTCACGACGCGGTCGAGCGTCGCCGTCCTGCGGTCCGCGCTGCCACCCGCCGCGGGGAGCGTTCCCATGCGGGCCACCCGGACGCGGGCCGCGGTCCCATCCGCCGCGGCCCGCGTCCGGGCCGCCCGGCCGCGCGACCTCGGCGTTGACGAAACGCCCCTTGATGCGCACGTGCCGCATCGCCGCCAGCACCCGGTCGACGAACTCCTGCGGGATATCCACGAACGAGTAGGCGTCGAGAATGTCGATCGCGCCAATGGCGCGGCCGGGAATGCCCGCTTCGTTGGCGATGGCTCCCACAATATCCTGCGGTCGCACCGACTGGCCGCGCCCCACGTTGAGGAACAGGCGCACCATGCCCGTTTCGGAGCGAGGACCGCGACTACCGCCAGTGGCCGCGGAGAAGATCGCGATGTCGTCTTCCTGCTGCTCCGGAGTCATGGTGCGGCCGCTCTCGTCGGCGTAGAGCTTGAGAATCGCGGCCGCCACCTCGGAGATCTCGTGATCTTCGGCCAGGTCCTCGACGGTGTCGAGATACTGGGTGTATCCGTCGTCCTGCACCAGCACCGCCTCGACCTGCTGCTTGATTGCCTCTCGCCGCCGCTCGGCGACATCGGCCAGCGTCGGCAGCCGCCGCGGTTCGATCCGCGCCCGCGTCGTCCGCTCGATCTGGCGCAGCCAGCGCACCTCGCGCGGTGTAATCAACGAGATCGCCTCACCGGCTCGACCGGCGCGGCCGGTGCGCCCGATGCGGTGGACGTAGGCTTCGGCGCTATCGGGGAGATCGTAGTTGATGACATGGGAAACATCGGGAATGTCCAGCCCGCGCGCGGCGACATCAGTCGCGATCAGGATATCGGCCTGGCCGCCGCGGAAACGGCGCATGACCCGGTCGCGCTGCGCTTGGGACAAATCGCCGTGCAGCGTCTCCACGGCGTAGCCGCGCGCCATCAGCGCCTCGCCCAGCTCGTCGACGCCGACTTTGGTGCGGCCGAAGATCATCGCCGAGGTGGGGGTCTCCGCGTCGAGAATGCGCGTCAGGGCGTCCACCTTGCGCGAGCGCGGCACCTCGAACGAGCTTTGCCGCACTTGGGGAACGGTCATCTCCTTGCCGGCGACGGTAACTCGCACCGGCTCGTGCATGTACTTGCGGGCCAGATCGGCGATGCGCGGCGGCATGGTCGCGGAGAAGAGCGCGGTCTGGCGGTTCTCTGGAGCCTGCTCCAGGATCCATTCGATATCGTCGACGAAGCCCATGTCCAGCATCTCGTCCGCTTCATCGAGAATGAAAAAGCGCAGATGATCCAGGGAGAGCGTGCCGCGGCGCATGTGATCCATGACCCGCCCGGGCGTGCCGACCACGATCTGGACACCACGCTGCAGACCGCGGAACTGCCGTTCGTACGGCTGTCCACCGTAGACCGGCATGGTTTCCACATCCTTGTAACGGCCGTATTTGTGCAGCGCCTCAGATACCTGGATCGCCAGTTCGCGGGTTGGGCAGAGGATCAGCGCTTGCAGGAAGCGCTCCTTGGGGTTGATCGATTCGATAATGGGCAACCCGAACGCGGCTGTCTTGCCGGAGCCGGTTTGCGCCTGGGCAATGACATCTCGCCCTTCCAGCAGCAGCGGAATGGTGCGCACCTGGATGGGAGTCGGCTCCTCATAGCCGAGGTCCTTGAGCGGCTTGAGCAGCGGGCCACTGATGCCGAGGTCCTCGAAGGTCGGCTCGTGCTCTTCCTCTTCCGGAATGGCTGCTGGCGTGCTCTCGACAGCAGCCGCGAGTTCGCCGCGCCCCTTGTCCGATCGGGCGGGGCGGCTCGTCGAAGCGACGGCCGAGCGCCGCTCGGTCGCCTCGACCGGTTCCGGTTTGATTGGATGCACGGCGATAGCATCCGGCGGAACCGGCGTGGATTCCGGTACGGTCAGGCCGGGTTGTGCCTCCGGCTCGGCCGGGGCTTCATCAGGGATCGCTTCGCTCGAGGCCGACTCGACCGCAGCCGTAACAGCGTCGGTGGAGTTGGATTCGGTCTGCTGGTCAGCATGGTCTGACATCGAGGTCTCTCCTCTTTACGGGCAGTAGGCGCGGACAGTGATGCCGGCGGCATCGCGCCGCGCCGGCGGCGCAGGCATGGCGCGGCAACTCTACCCGGTAGCGCATGCTTCGTGCCGGGCGCGCGAGGTAAGCGATCGGTCCCACCGAACGCAATTTTCCCGTCGGGACGACGAACGGGCGCGAGCGCTTGACAGTCCCGATGAGCTCTCATAAACTCGGTTTCAGACTCATGAAATCCAATTTCACCATATGAAACCCAAGGGCGCTGCGATGTCACGGGGTACAGAAAGCCGCATTCGATCCGTCGATCGAGCGATGGATATTATTGAGGCTCTGGCCTCCAAAAACCGTGGCTTTCGATTGTCCGAACTAGCAGAGCAACTTGGTCTAAACGAGAGCACCGCCCATCATCTTCTCGCCACCCTCAAGGAGCGTGGTTTCGTCCGCCAGGATCCGAAAACCCGCGCCTACCACCTTGGCTTTCGACTCGCGAGCCTGATCAACGGGCACCTCGCTGAATCAGACATCTACACAACGGGCATCGATGCAATCCGGGCTCTGCGTGACGCCTCGGGGGAAACGACCTACCTCACCCTGTTGGACGGCATGCGCACCCACACCCTGATCGAACTACTCGGCAATCGGGCGATCCAGGCGCGCCGACCGAGCATCTCCGGTGACGCCCAGTTCCACTGCACGGCCTCGGGCAAGACGTTTCTTTCCTGGATGGCGCCCGGCGATATTGCAACGATCTTGCCAACGCTTCACCTGGAGCGGTTCACGCACAACACGATCGTCGAGCTTGATGCCCTAACGGCCGAACTGACGGCGATCCGGCGGCAAGGCTACGCGCTGGATCGGGAGGAGAATCTGGTCGGCATCGCCTGCGTCGCTGCGCCGATCTTTGACCGCGAGGGAGCATGCATCGCCACTGCAAGCGTGGCGCACCCGGTGAACTCACCAGCAGCCGAAGAGTACATCGGTCTCGTTGTCGCCGCAGCGAATGAAATCTCCGCAAATCTTGGCCATATGCTGATCCCGCGCACTGAGTCGGAGCCGTCCTCGCGAAGCATCACCTGACCGGATTCGCCGGGCAACGATGCCCGCTCTTCGAGGATGAAGACGATGGCGACCAGTAATTCGGTTGAAACTCCAGTTGCACGTTCCCGGTCTCGTGGCGGTCTCGCTCGCGGATCGGCCTGGCGCGGAGTGCGCCGGAACGAAACGCTGGCTGGCTACCTGTTCCTGCTGCCGAACTTCGCTGGTTTCCTCGTCTTCAGCCTGATCCCGATCGTGGCCGCGTTCGGACTCACCTTCACCGACTGGAACCTGATCGGCGAGCGTCGCTTCGTCGGACTGGAGAACTACCGCACGCTGCTAGCCGACGATTTGTTCTGGCAAACCGCGCGCAACACCCTCTACTACACCTTTGGCGCGGTACCCGCCGGCGTCTTTATCGCCTTCTGGCTGGCGCTGCTGCTGAACCGGAACATGCGCGGGGTTGTCTTTTTCCGGACCATCTTCTTTCTGCCTCACGTCACGCTAACGGTGGCGATCGCGCTGGTTTGGGCATGGATCTACCACCCGGAGTTGGGACTGATCAACTACGGGTTGGAGCGGATTGGCATCAACGGACCACGCTGGCTGCAAAGCACCACCTGGGCGATGCCCGCCATCATCGTCATGAGCAACTGGAAGGGCATCGGCTACGCGATGCTGATCTTCCTCGCCGGCTTGCAGGCCATCCCGCAGGATTTGCTCGAGGCCGCCACCATCGACGGGGCTACCTGGTTCCAGCGGCTGCGCCACATCGTTGTGCCGCTACTGGCGCCAACCACCTTCTTCATCTTGGTGACCTCGTTTATCGGAGCCATGCAGGCTTTCGACCAATTCTATGTGATGACCCAGGGAGGTCCCGCGTACTCCACCACAACGCTGGTTATGTATATCTTCCAGAACGGATTCCAGTGGTTCCAGATGGGCTACGCAGCGACGGTGGCGATGGTGCTCTTTGCCAGTATCTTCGCGATCACCGCGCTGCAATGGAAGTTCGGCCAGTCGTGGGTCTACGGCAACGAGGGCGCAGAGTAGCCGCCGGCCGGGAAGAAGGGCATCGCCATGAGCCAGCACAACCTGCCCAACGACCGCGGACGCGCAATCAACACCGGGGACGTGCTCGCTTGGCTGCTGCTCTCCGTACTGGGTGTGTTCTGGCTGATGCCGTTCCTTTGGATGCTCTCCAGTTCGCTCAAGAGCCTCGCCGAGATCTACTCGTTCCCACCGAATCTCCTGCCCGAGCAACTGCAGTGGTGGAACTACATCGATGCCTGGAACGCGGTCCCCTTTGCGCGCTTTTTCGTCAACAGCGTCATCGTCTCGGTCGGCACCACGGCCGGGGTGCTGCTCACCTCGTCCATGGCCGGGTACTCCTTCTCTCGTCTGCGCTATCCGGGTCGCGACAAGCTGTTCCTCGCCTATCTGGCCACCATGATGGTGCCGTTCCCGGTGCTGATCATCCCCCTGTTCATCCTGATGGGGCGGGTCGGTTTGGTCGACACGCTGATCGGGCTGATCCTGCCAGCCGCGTTCTCGGCATGGGGCACCTTCCTGATGCGCCAGTTCATGCTGTCGATCCCGCGCGAGGTCGAGGAGGCGGCGCGGGTGGACGGGGCGAGCTACTGGCGCATTTACGCCCAGATCATCCTGCCGCTGTGCAAACCCGTGATCGCCACACTCGGCATCTTTACATTTTTGGGGTCGTGGAACGAGTTCCTTTGGCCGCTGATCATGATCAGTTCGGTGCAGAACAAGACGCTTCCACTGGGATTGACCATGTTCCAAGGGCAAGCGGCGGTAGAGACCCCATGGCAACTGGTGATGGCCGCAGCGACCTTCTCCATCCTCCCTGTGCTCGTGCTGTTCGTGCTGGGCCAGAAGTATTACGTCCGCGGGATCGCAACAACCGGGGTCAAAGGCTAGGACCCCGCTCGGCCAGATTCGCCTCGGGCAGCGACGCCCGGTCGCCAAGGAGGGCTGCCATGTACCCGCATGCCAACGCGCCGCCGTGACCTGCTTGATGACCCGGCGCCACGCCATGTCATCAAGCGGTCAATCGCTGCGGGCGACGCTGCCTTGAGCGGAATCTACCGCTCGCGTTTGTCGAGGGCAAGGAGTGATTCCCATGAGCATTCTTCGTGGAAGCGCCACCAGATCTGCAACCCGCCGCCAGTTGATTCAAGTCGGAGCTATGGCAGCGGCCGGTCTCATGCTGCCCGCGCGTGCCGCCCTCGCCCAGACCCCGGTTGCCTCTGACGTTAGCGGCACGTTTAAGGCGATGAGCTGGGAATCCGAAGCCGAGATGCGGAAGTGGTTCCTGCACACCGAGAAATTCTTCTCCACCTGGTACCCGAATCTGAAGCCCGAGATCGAGTATGGAATTACTTGGGCGGACTATTGGACCAAGCTCCAGACGACGATCGCCGGCGGCGCGCAGATGGATATGTGCTGGATGCATGACTCTCGCGCCCAATCCTACGCTAATTTAGGAATGATCCAGTCTCTCGACGACTACATTGCCGCTTCGCCCCCCCCGGACTGGCCAGACGCATATTTCACATCTCAAGTCGACGCCTTCCGTTACCAAGGTTCCCAGTACGCCATCCCCTACGATTGGGCAACTGGCGGCTTTTACATCAACCTCGACGTGCTCGACAAAGCAGGCGTGGAGGTTCCTACCGCGGAGTGGACCTTTGACCAACTGCTCGAAGCTGGCCAGAAGATCAAGGCGTCCATGGCCAACCCGGACGACGCGTGGGGGTTCTACCTGCCGACGCAGTCCCACCAGGTCGACTGGATCGCGAAGAACTTTGGCGGTCAGTTGTTCACGGCTGATCCGCTCACGTCGCACTTCGACGACCCGAACACCATCGCTGCCTTCCAATATCTCTACGATGCGATTTGGACCCACAAGGTGATGCCGCCTCCGGCTTCGATGGAAGGCATGGGACTCAACCAGCAGACGGCGTTTGCCAGCAGCCTGCTCGGCATTATGTACAGCCTCAACGACGAGGCGTTCGTCTTCGGAGAAATCGTCGGCGACAAGGCGAAGTGGACCGTGGCGCCGACACCC
The DNA here is from genome assembly GCA_020847015.1 of Thermomicrobiales bacterium. Classification (GTDB taxonomy): domain Bacteria; phylum Chloroflexota; class Chloroflexia; order Thermomicrobiales; family UBA6265; genus CADCWF01. Next base: position 6,882 of record JADLCW010000302.1, read on the forward strand.
ACCGGCGTGAACGGCCGCGTCCAGTTCGCAGGCGGCTCTGGCTTCTCCATCCCGAGCACCGCAAAATACCCGGACATCTCCTATGAGTATCTCAAGTTCATGGCGACCGACCCGGCGAATCTGCCGATCACGGCAAAGATGGGGTCGATGTTCGTCTCCCGCAAGGACGCCTGGCAAAATGCCATGCCCGATCCGAGCCAGGTCGATCCGGAAGCCTACAAGCAAGTTTTCTTCACGCTGGGCGAAAAGGACGGTCAGGTGCCGCTCTACTTCCCTGGCTACCAACAGTGGGACAGCTCGATCTACGTCAAGAACATGGATCGGCTGTGGGCCGGCGCTACGGACGACGTAGCTGGGGTCTGTCAGCAGGTCCACGCGGAGACGCAGAAGCTATTCGAATCGATGGGCGGATAGCACGGATCCGGCGGGGCGCGCGTCCGGCAACTCGGATGCGCGCCGTGCCGGGGCTCGTCGCGACGCGAGGGAGGGCATCGTGAGACTTGCGGTCTCCGGTCAGTTACTGTCGAAACACAAATCATTGGCCGAGATCGTCGACATGCTCCAAGACCTGGGCGTGGATGCGATCGAGCTGTGGCCAGGCAATCTGCCCGGCGGCAGCACCCCGGCAGAACGCGAGCGCTACGAGACGAAGGACATTGCCGGCGTGCAGGCTCTGCTGGCAGCGCGCGGGATGGCCGTCTCCTGCACGACTCTGGGGTTCGGGGTGCTCGCCGGCTGTCGCGACCACGGGGCCGCCCACGGCACGGCCGCGTTGGAGGGCGCGGTGGACGCCGCCGCCGCGCTCGGCGCCCCCATCGTCAACTGCTATCTCGCCGGGCTCGCTCCGGACCTCTTCGTGGAGGCCGTCAAGCCGGCGGCCTCCTATGCGGCGGCTCGCGGCGTTACGATCGTGCTCGAAAACGAGGCGCATGACGAATCCGGCCCGGCGGCGAACATGCGCGCGATCGCTGACACCGTCGATTCTTCGGGCTTCGGCCTACAGTACGACCCTTGCAACTTCTACCATGCCAACGAGGAGCCGTACCCTGCCGCCTACGAGACGATCAAGCCGCACATCCGCTACGTTCACCTCAAGGGTGGCTGTTGCTACGATCCGGTCAATCGTCCCGCCGACCACAAGGGCGGCCTCATGCGCGAGCGGGACGATGCCTGGATCGGCTACACCTACTTGCCGGACGGGGTAGTCAACGTCGAAGGTGTTGTCCGCCGCCTCGCAGCTGACGGGTACGACGGCTATGTCACGCTAGAACCACACGTCGACCCGGCTGATGCGCTCGCCTACTACCGAATTGAAGTTCCTTATGTGCGAGAACTCCTGGCGCGCCACGGTGCAGCCGCCGGCACGGTAGCGCCATGAGCGTCATGCTTGGGGTGCTCGGCGACTCTTGGCGCCGGCAACTGCGCCAACCGCACAACCGGGCGGCAGCAGAAATTGTGATCGAGAAGGCGGCGGCACTGGCGGAGAAGTTCGACCAGCGGCCGTTCGGCGTTGATTTCGGCGCGCGCCAGCTGGCCGCGACTGACGACGCCGCGCTGGCCGACGTGCGCAATCGCCTGGCAAGACACGGTCTCGTTCCCACCGTTATCATCGGCTCGCTCATGCTCCATGCCGATGAAGAAATTGCCATGCCGCCGCTGGAGAATGCGATCGCTGCGCTCGACATTGCCCACAAGCTGGGTTCGCCGTTGGGGTTGTTCTACTTCGGCTACGGCGGCAGAGTAACCCACCACGGGCGCATCAGATTGGCGGTCGAACAGATTCGTCGCTTGGCTGATGCCGCGGCTATGCGTGGGATGACGGTCACCACTGAGAACTACGACTACTTTACAAGCGACGACTTCCTCGAAATCTTCCGCCGCGTGGATCGACCGAACGTCGGGCTGCACACCGACACCGGGAATTGGTTGTTGTTGGGTGAGGACCCGCTGGAAGCGACCCGAAAAATGGCTCCCTACACTCACCATGCCCACGTACGGGACTACGTGCTGCGCGACGGGGTATACACGAGCGTACCGATCGGGCAGGGGGCGCTCGATTGGGGGCCGATTCTGGCCGAACTCGCCGCCATCGGCGCCTCCCGCGATCGCTTCGTCATGGCGGCCGAAATGGATCTCGACGCGGGCGATGCAGCCGCCGAGGATACGGCGGTTCACGACTGCATCGCGTATCTCACGAAGTGGATAGGCTCGGCAGGCAGTGATTTGCCGAGCGCCGCGCCAGCCTGATGCGACGGACGACTCACAATGCAGACGAGGACAGCACGATGACCGACGAGACAGTGCGCTGGGGGGTGATCGGCTGCGGCCAGATCGCCTACGATCGGGCAATGCCGGCGCTGGAGATGGCTCCAAATTGCGACCTGGTCGCTCTTGCCGATCCAGACTCGGAGCGCTTGGCAAAGGCCCAGGGTCGCTTCGCTGGCGTCGCCGCCTACGCGACGACGGAGGCTTTGCTTGCCGACGATGCCGTCCAAGCGGTCTATATTGCGACGCCTAACTTTATGCACTGCGACCAGGCGATCGCCGCGGCGAAGGCCGGCAAACACGTGCTCGTCGAAAAGCCGATGGCTCTTAACGCAGCAGAAGGCCGACGGATGGTCGCGGCAGCCGACGCGGCGGGTGTAAAATTGATGGCGGCCTACATGACCCTCTTCAACCCTGCCTATCAAGCCGCTAAGCGGCTTATTGAAACGGGATTGCTGGGTGAGATCGTAGCGATGCGCGGTCGTCATTCCTACCCCATCAACCCAGAAAGCATCTACCCCGCCGCCATATGGCGGCTTGACCCCAACCATGGCGGCGGGCCGTTGATGGACGTGGGGGTCTACTCTATTTTCACACTGCGCGACTTGACGGGTAAGCGGCCCCGGTCGCTGTCCGCCACCGGTACGCTGCGTCGTTTGCACGGCAAGACGCAGTATGACTCCATCGTCGCATCATTCGAGACAGAAGACGGCACGACCGGCGTCATCGAGGCAAATTTCACATTTACCTCATCCCATTTTGAAGTCGAAGGCACGGGAGGCCGTCTTGCGCTGAGCCGCCACATCTCACAATTGATCGACGGTAAGTTGGAGGCGGAGCTACGATCGAAGCAGCGGCCACGTATGGTATCTCAGCGGATCATCCACGAGGTGGATCCAGCGGGACTCCCGGAGTTCGCGAATTACCTGGGCGAAGTCGAGCACTTCGCAGATTGCATCCGCACCGGACGGGAGCCGATCTCCTCCGGTCAGATCGCGGTCTGCGATCTGGAAGTCGCCGACGCAGTGCGTGAGTCGCTGCGTTC
>JADLCW010000303.1 GCA_020847015.1 Thermomicrobiales bacterium
AACGCCATGCCGCCGGTCTGCCGGTTGATGGACTACGGGAAGTTCCGCTACGAGCAAAGCCGCAAGGAACGGGAATCCCGCAAACATCAGCACGTCATCGAGCTGAAAGAGGTTCGCATCCGCCCCAAGATCGACGACCACGACCTGGCAACCAAGGGGCGGCAGGCAGCCAAATTCCTGGACGGGGGCGACAAGGTGAAAGTGACCGTGCTTTTCCGCGGTCGCGAGATGGCCCACCCCGACATCGGCAAGGGTCTGCTCGACCAGATGGCGGAGCAGCTCCGGCCCCACGGAACGGTCGAACAACCGCCCCGCATGGAAGGGCGGACCATGAACATGTTTCTGAACCCGCTCAAACCGAAGCAGCCGAGCGGACAGGCCAACGAGAAGGATAAGGATCGTGACCAAGCTGAAGACGCATAGCGGCGCCAAACGGCGGTTCAAAGTCACCGCCAGTGGCAAGATCATGCACGCCAAGGGCATGAAAAGCCACAACCGCCGCAAGAAGGCGCCGCGCACCAAGCGGCAGTTCGACCGAATGCTGGTGATGGACCCCGCCGACACCAAGCGGGTGCGGCGACTCCTGCCCTACGGCGTCAGCTAATCCGCCGGGGGTCGCCCGGCCACAGCCCGCGCCGCGCCTGCCGCGGCCGCCATTCGAGGGAGCAGACACACTCATGGCTCGCGTCAAGCGCGGCGTTGTCACCCACCGCCGCCACAAGAAAGTGCTGGCCCAGGTCAAGGGCCACTATTCCACCAATAACCGCCTCTTCAAGCGCGCGCACGAGTCGATGATGCGCTCGCTGGCCTACGCGTACCGCGACCGCCGCAACCGCAAGCGCGATATGCGCCGGTTGTGGATCATTCGCATCAATGCCGCCTCCCGCCTCAATGGGCTGCCCTACTCGCGGCTCATCGCCGGGTTGCGCGAGGCCGAGGTGGAGATCGACCGCAAGATGCTGGCCGATCTCGCCGTGCGCGACGCCGCCGCCTTTGCCGCGGTGGTCGGCGTGGCCCGCCAAGCGCTGCCGGCCGCCTGATCGGTCGACGCCGGCGTTGCGCCCCGTCCCGCTGGGGGCGGGGCGTTTGCCTGTCTCCCCCATGACCTTCGGCGACCCCATCACCAGCACCGCCAATCCGACGCTCGCCTACGTGCGCGCCCTGCTGACCCGCCGCGATCGGCGCGCGGCGGAGCGCGCCTTCGTCGTCGAGGGGCGGCGCGCCGTCGCCGACGCCATCGCCGCCGGGGCGCGCCCCACGCTGCTGCTGCTGCGCGCCGGCTCGGACGCCTCGCTGTCGACCGAACTGCCGCCGGAGACCCCGGTCCGCCTCGTCGCGGCGCGCTCCTTCGATGCGCTCAGCGACGTCGTCCACGCGCAAGGCGTGCTGGCGGTGCTGCCATTCCCGGATCTGCCCATCGACCCCGCCGCCACCCCGCTGGCGCTGGTGGTGGACCGCATCCGCGACCCCGGCAATCTCGGCACGCTGCTGCGGGCTGCCGCCGGAGCCGGAGCCACCGTGGTCTATCTTGCGCCGGAGACGGTCGATCCATTCAACCCCAAGGTGGTCCGCGCCGCGATGGGCGCTCACCACCGGATTCCCCTGCGTTTGCTGACGGAGGAGGCGACCACGGCATTGCGCGCCGCCGTCCCCCTGCGTGTCGTGGCGCGCGCCGATGCCCCACTGCCCTACGATGCGCTCGACTGGCGCGAACCGGCCGCGGTCATCATCGGGTCGGAAGCGAGTGGGGTGAGCGGGGAAACCGCGGCGCTGGCCACGAACGCGGTCGCCATCCCGCTCACCGGTGGGGTCGAATCGCTCAACGCGGCAGTGGCCGGGGCCGTCATCCTGTTCGAAGCCGCGCGCCAGCGCCGCGTCGGCGGCTGACCATCGCCGATTTTTCCCCGCGCTGCTTCACGCATCATGACGCGGAATGCTAGACTCGGCGGCCAAATATGGGCACTATGGGGGTTGGCGCCGGGTCGGTTCGCCGTGACCGGCCGCGAAACGATCGGGGAGGGACCACAGATGCGGAAACAAGACATCATCAAGAACGTCGCCCGCGAGGCGAAGCTCACCGAATCGCAGGCCACCGCCGCCGTCAACGCCACCATCGATTCCATCCAGGATGCGCTGGCCCAAGGCGACGAGGTGACCATCAGCGGGTTCGGTTCATTCCGGGTGGTCGAGCGCGCCGCCCGCGAGGGGCGCAACCCGCGCACCGGCGAATCGATGACCATCGCCGCGCGCAAGAGCCCGGCCTTCCGCGCCGGCACCCAGCTCAAAGCGGCGGTGGAAGGCGAGGAGTAGTCGCTGCAATCTCACCGTGGCGCGGTCCCGTCCTCTTCGGAGCGGGGCCGCGTTGCCTATGGCGGGCGCGCGGAAGGGCAGATCGCCTCAGGCGGCGTCGGGCCCCGCGTTCAACTCGGCGAGGCGCACGCCAATGGCTTCGGCCACACCCGCGACGGCTCCCTGCCGCGCTACGCCGATGGCGCTGGCGATCGCCGTCTCATTCGACCGCCCGTGCGCGATGACGACCATGCCGGCCACGCCCAACAAGGTGGCTCCGCCCGTCTCGGCGTAGTCCAACCGACCCTTCACGGCGCGGAACGCCGGCCGCAGCACGGCCGCGGCCAGCTTGCGCAGCGGCGTCGCCGTCACCTCGGCGCGCACCACGTCGCTCACGAACGAGGCAACCCCCTCGGCCACCTTGAGCGCCACATTGCCGGTGAATCCGTCGGTGACCACCACATCGACGATCCCGCGCGGGATGTCCTTGCCTTCCACATTGCCGCAGAAGTCGATCCCGGCCGCCGTCGCCAGCAACGGGTAGGTTTCCAGCACCAGGTGGTTGCCTTTGGTGGCTTCTTCGCCATTGCTGAGCAACCCCACAGTCGGTCGGGCGATGCCCAGCGCGCGCTCGGCATAGAGACTGCCCATCTGGGCAAACTGGACCAATTGGTGCGGTTTGGGGTCGGTGACGGCTCCCAGATCGAGCACCAAGGTGTGACCGTGGCGAGTCGGCAGCGGAGCGACCAGCGCCGGTCGCTCCACGCCCGGAGCCCGACCCAGAATCATCAGCGCGGCGGCCATCACCGCCCCGCTGTTGCCCGCCGACACCATCGCGCTCGCGTCGCCATCACGGACGGCTTCGAGCGCCACGGCAATGCTGGAGCGGCGCTTGCGCCGCGCCGCCTGCGCCGGATGCTCGTCCATGCCGACCACTTCCGGCGCATCGCGTACGACGATGTCCACACCGGCCGTGTCGGTGCGTTCGAGTGCGGCGCGCACCGCAGACTCCGGTCCGGTCAGCAACAGGCCGACGCCGTGGCGGCGCGCCCCCATCACCGCTCCCGGCACGACCACCGCCAACCCTTGGTCTCCCCCGATGGCATCGACCGCCACCCGCATGGTTGTCTGCTCCCGGTGTTGGTCTCGCGCTCGGTCGTTCATGGTGTCGCCCATCCGGGGCGGCGCGGCGGATCGCTCACTCAGGGAACCGGCGTCGCCACGCCCGCCAGCGGGAACGCCAGCGGTGGCAGTGACGCCTGGAACAGCCACGCATCGAAAAATTCGCCCAGATCGCGGCCGGAAACCTCCTCGGCGGTATCGCTGAAATCGGCGATGGTGGCATTGCCGCCGCCATAGCGCGCGGTCCAGGCGCGCAGCACCGCGAAGAACGTCTCGTCGCCCAGCTCCTGCCGCAAGGCATGGGCCGTCAAGGCGCCGCGCTCGTAGACGAGGTCGCTGGAGAAGAGGTTGTCCGCGCCGGGATCGCCTGTCAGCGCCACCGGACCACCGCCGAACGCGGCGGGCGAGATGCCCATCGCCTCCAGCGCGGCGACGGCCTCGACCGCGCTGATCTCGCGCAGCAGAGTCGCATCGGGGAGCGCGAGCGCCTCCAGGGCGAGCTCGGTCATGAATTCGCCGTCCGGCCCCAGCGCGGCCATCAGCTCGGTCGCCGTCATGCCCTCCAGCGCGCCTGGTTCGGCCAGTGCGGCCATCCCGGCGATGCGATCGTAGGAATCGCGCAGACGCGCCTGCATGGCGGCGCTGCCGTCGCGCTGCTCGATCCACAGATACATGCCGTAGTTGGCCAGCCCCTCGTTGAGAAACACGTCTTCCCAGCGCAGGATGCTGACGCTGTCGCCAAACCACTGGTGCGCCGTTTCGTGGGCGACGATCTCCTCGAACGAATCGAGATTGGCCGCCCGATCTTCCTCCGGCAGCGCGCCGACGGGATCGACGCCGTAGATCGGCATGGTTTGCGTTTCGAGCGCGAACCCGACCATCGAGTCGACCACCGTGCCGCCGGCGAGTTCGAACGGATAGGGACCGAATCGCTCCGCGAAGAAGTCCAGCATGTCTGGGGTGACGTCGATCAAGCGCGTGCGCTGCTCGTCCGGCGTGCTTGTGGCGAACGCAAAGCGCAGCGGCAGATCGTCCGGCCCGACCGTCTCGACCACATCCAGCCGACCGGCGTGGATGGTGGCGAGGTAGCTGGCCATCGGGGAGGACATCACGAAGGTGGTCGTCACCCGGCCATCGACCTCGTCGCGCGCCGCCAGGCGTCCATTGGCCACGGCTTCATAGGGAGCATCGACGGTGAGGCGGAAGGTGTAGGTCGCCTTGTCGGCCGGGTGGCCATTGACCGGGAACCACGTTTCGGCCCCCCGCGGCTCGCCGGCGACGAAGATGGACCCATCGGTGGTCCACCAACCGCCGAGCGACGGGCCGTAGCGATCGACATCCGGCGCGGCGAGGAACAGCCCCCCCGGTTCCTCCTCGGCAGGCGCCGCAGCTTCGTCAACCGGGGTCGCCGCCGCCTCGGCGGCCGGCGTCGCTCCAGCGTCCAGCGCGGCGAGCAGCGCCAGAATCCCGGCGGCGGGCGGCGTGGCATGGGTGAACGGGACGCCATGATAGGCGACCTCGACGACGAACTCGCCGCCGCGCGCCAACGGGCGCGCCGGGGTCACCGTCAATTCCTGCCCGCGCCGGGAGAATGCGGCCGGCACGCCGTCGATGCGCAGCGCATCGATGTCCAATCCGGAGAAATCGAGATTGAAGGCGCACAGATCGACTGTGGCGGTCGCCTGGATGGTCGCACTGGCGGACCGGATCGCGCCGGCCGGCACGTCGAGATCGAGATCGAGCGTGTAATGGCGGACATCGTAGCCGCTGTTGCCCATGTACGGGAAATAGGCGTCGCCGATGCCGCTGCTGCCGGCGGCGCAGCCCGGCGCGGCCAGTCGCGGGGCCGCCGGTTGCGCCACCGCCGGCATGAGCGCCCCTGCGAGCAGCATCGCCGCCAGAGACGTCGTCGCCAGAAGCCGCCGGATGGTCATCGTCCCTCCCCAACCACGCTGGCCGCCTGATTCCCGGGTGCGCGCCATCGTACCCCGGCCACGCCGACGGGGCGGTTTCAGCCGCCCCGCTCGTCATGACAATCCAGCAACGGCTTACAGATCCAGATTCTGAACCTCCTGGGCGTGCGTCTGGATGAACTTCTTGCGCGGCGGCACCGCCGCGCCCATGAGCATATCGAATGTCTCATCGGCTTCGACGCTATCGTCGATGGTGATCTGCATCAGGGTGCGCTTCGCCGGATCCATGGTGGTCGACCACAACTGATCGGGGTTCATTTCGCCCAGCCCCTTGTAGCGCTGCACCTCGGCCTTGTCGCCGACGCGCTCCAGCATGGTCCGCAGCTCCTCGTCGTTGTAGATCCACGCTTCTTCCTTGCCGCTCTTGACCTTGTAGAGCGGCGGCTGGGCGATGAACACGTGACCATCCAGAATCAACTGCTCCAGATGGCGGAAGAAGAAGGTCAGCAGCAAGGTGCGGATGTGCGAGCCGTCGACATCGGCGTCGGTCATCAGCACGATGCGATGGTAGCGCAGCTTGGACTTGTCGAAACTCTCGCCGACCCCGGTGCCCAGCGCGGTGAGCAGGGTGCGGATCTCGTTGTTTTGCAGCATCTTGTCCAGCCGCGCTCGCTCCACATTGAGGATCTTGCCGCGCAGCGGCAAAATCGCCTGGAAGCGGCGGTCACGCCCTTGCTTGGCGCTGCCGCCCGCGCTGTCGCCCTCGACGATGTACAACTCGGCCCGCGCCGGATCGCGCTCGGTGCAGTCGGCCAGCTTGCCGGGCAAGCTGAAACTTTCCAGACCGCCCTTGCGCTGAACCAGTTCGCGCGCCTTGCGGGCCGCTTCCCGCGCCCGGGAGGCATTGATGCATTTTTCGATGACGCGGCGAGCGATCTGCGGGTTCTCCTCCAGGAACTGGTTGAGTCCCTCGGTGACCACCCCCTGCACGGCCCCGGCGACTTCGGCGTTGCCCAGCTTGGCCTTCGTCTGTCCTTCGAACTGCGGTTCCGCCAGCTTCACCGACACGATCGCCGTCAACCCCTCGCGCACATCCTCGCCGGAGAGGGTTTCGTCTCCCTTCAGGAAGCCGTTGCGCTTGGCGTAGTCGTTCATCGTCCGCGTCAAGGCCGACTTGAAGCCGGACAAATGCGTGCCGCCGTCGATGGTGTTGATGTTGTTGGCAAAGGTGTGGGTGCTTTCGCCGTAGCTGTCGTTGTATTGCAGCGCCACTTCGACCAGACCGGCCGCCGACTCGCGCTGGACGTAGAAGGGTTGCTCGTGCACCACGCCGCGGTTGCGATTGAGATGGCGCACGAAGGAGACGATGCCGCCCTCGAAGTGGAAACTCATTTCCCGATCGGAGCGTTCGTCGATCAGCGTCAGCTTCAGCCCGCGCGTCAGGTAGGCGGTCTCGCGGAACCAGTTGATGAGCTGGTCGAAGTCGTAGTCGAGGCCGGCGGTGAAAATGGCGGTGTCGGCCAGAAACGAGGTCGTCGTGCCGTGGTCGTCCGGATCGGTTTTGCCGACCGCCTTCACCGGCCCGACCGGCACGCCACGGCGGTATTCCTGGCGGTACAGCTTGCCATTGCGGCGCACGTCCACCCGGCACCACTCCGACAGCGCGTTGACCACCGAGGCGCCGACGCCGTGCAGACCGCCGGACACCTTGTAGCCGCCGCCGCCGAACTTGCCGCCGGCGTGCAGCACCGTCATGATCACCTCCAGCGCGGAGATGTTCGCCTTGGGATGTTTGTCGATGGGGATGCCGCGCCCGTTGTCGGTGACCGTCACCACCCCGTCGGGGGCGATGCGCGTCACGATCGTGTCGCAATACCCACCGAGCGCTTCGTCCACCGAGTTGTCGACGATCTCGCGCACGAGGTGATGCAGTCCGCGCGCGTCGGTGCTGCCGATATACATGCCCGGGCGGCGGCGCACCGCCTCCAGCCCCTCGAGCACCTGAATGGAACTGGCGTCATAGCCGGTCACGGTCGTAGCCAATGGAGGTCGCTCCTCTCGGTCCATGAATGTGCAACAACAACGATGAATGGCGGCCGACAACGCCGCCGGGTCAGGCGGCGCGCGGCAGGCGATCGGCGAAGAAGACGAAGCGCGCCAGCGACAACCCGGTCGCCGCGAAGGCGTAGAACACGATGGCGATGACGATCCCGACCGGGCCGCGCGCCACCATCGCCAACAACGGCGGCAGCGAGAACAGCGCCACCCACAACGTCAGCAGCAGACCGATGGTGCGCCAGGGAAAGCGCTGCACCACGCGGGCGCTCAACCGCATGGCGCGGATCGGCCCCACCCCGGCCACGACGATCGCTTCCGCCACGAAGGCCAGCAGGAAGGCGGCGACGAACACCGCCATGCTCACCACCAAACCGAACAGCGGCAGCAAATCGATGCCGGCCATCTGCAAGATCGCCAGCAGGACGCCGGCCGGCACGGCGATGCCCAGCACCGCCGCTGCCGCCAGCCCAAGAAAGCCGAGATAGCGCGCAAAATTGCGCAGCACGTCTCGCCCCAGATTGGCGTCGAGCAACGGCGCCCCGAGGGCGATCCGCCCCAACAACGTCTTGAACGCCATCGTCAGCAACACCGCCAACGCCACCAGCAACACCCCCGCCGCCACGGCGCCGCCCGCGCTCAGCACGACGGCGGGGCGGTCGGTGAAGGTCATGCCCATGGCGACCCGGTCGGCCCCGGTCAACAGCGATGGGACGAACCAGCCCACGATCGCCGTCAGATCGCCGGTCTGCCCCCACCGGGTCAGCGCCTCGACCATGGTGGGATCGACCCCCGGCTGGTCGGACAGCGCCGCGGTCAGGGGGCTGGTCAGCGCCGCCGGCGACAAACGCGGCCCCTTCCAGAGCCAGGCGTCCACGATCAGTGGGAACAGCGCCGGAACCGGCGCGACCAGCAGAGCCGAGAAGGCCAGCGCGATCGTTTCAAAAATACCCGGCAGCTTCGGTTCAGCGGCGGTCCGGGCGCGACGTTCCATCAGTTGCTGCCTTGCCTCCGTCCGGTCTCGCTAGCCGAGTCCGATATCCTCCAGCCGATCCTCGTCCAGCCCGAGGTGGTGCCCGAGTTCGTGGGCCACGGTGATGCGCACCTCGCGCGCGATCGCCGAGGGCGAACGAAAGCTGCGCTCCAGCGGTCCGCGAAAAATCGTGATCTTGTCCGGCAGAACCATCCCGTAGGCGGAGTCGCGCTCCGTCAGAGGAATGCCCTCGTACAACCCGAAGAGCGCGTCGGCATCGTCCGCCCGCGCCATCTGGCGCGGCGCGGGTTCGTCTTCGATGACGATCTCCACGTTCTCGAGTTGCGCGAGCACATCCGGCGGGAGTTCATCGATCGCGCGAGCGACGAGTCGCTCGAACCGCCGCCGGCGAGTTTGCGCGATGCGTCGAACCGCCGCTTCGGACATGCCTTATTCTACCATTTTGGCGTGGTTTTCCGCCACTCCTGAGACCCAAATTCCATCGCGTACGTACGCGGCCTTTTCACACCGATGAGCGATGTCCGGCGCGACCGCCCCCGGTTTCGGTATGATCCGCTTCTCGCCGCGATGATCCGCCGCCGAGGAAGCCGCCATGCCGACCCCGGATCCGCTCGCCGACCGCTTGCTCGACCTGCTGCGACTGGTCAACGACTGGTTGAAGTTCGCCGAAACCAAGAATGTCGGCATCGTGGGGTTGGCCAGCGGCGGTCTCACCCTGCTGGTGGCGGCAACCGGGTTTCTGCGCGCCGAAGGCATCCCGCTCGCCGCCGGGTTCGTGCTCACCGCGGCCGGCGCGCTGCTCGCGCTCAGTCTGCTGGTGGGGGTTTGGAGTTTCATGCCCGCGTCCGGCGCGCCGCAATGGCTGCGATCCCGCATCGGCGCGCCGAACCCCAGCGACAATCTGCTCTACTTCGGTCACGCCGCCAAATATTCCCCGCACGATCTGGTCGAGACGATCGCGCGCCGCTACGAGCGGCAGTCTGACCCCGTCATCCACGCGCTGCACACCGACCTCGCCGCCCAACTGGTGATCAACGCCCGCATCACGCTGCAGAAGCTGTGGCTGTTCCGCTGGGCCGTCATCCTGTTCGCTGCGGGCGTGCTGATGGCCGCTGCGGGGATGCTGGTGGCGATCCTGCGGTGACTCAAAAGAGGAGAGACGAAGCTTCGCATGCGGCCCAATCAAGACGGCCCGCCGGTTCGCGCGCTCTCACTCCCGCGACTCGCACCTCGCAGGTCATCCAAGCAGCCCGCCGCCTCCTGATCGATATTCGCTATCCGCCGCTCGCGCGCTACGGTTTGCAATCAGGGCAGGGCGACACGGCGAGACTCGCGTCCGCCCCCCAGCGCTCCAACTCGTCTCGATGCCGCGAGCACGCCTTTGGATTTGTCTCTGTATGGGCGAGCATCGGATCGGGTTGGTACAGATGGCCACACCGGCTCGTGTGGAGCATCGCCTTGTGCTTCCCGCCCGTGGAGACGTTGAGCACATACGCATTCGGGTGGCGCTCCAGCCAGGAAATGTATTCCTTGGTGTCGTTGCGAAAGTAGATCATGGCTCCCCTCCCCCGCACATGCGGACGCCAGCGCCAGTCCTGGTCGCGCGCCGTGATGATTTGGCAGATGCAGTACGCTAACATATCTTGGCTTTTGGCTTCCTACTTCTGAAAGCTGGCCGCAACCCTCCCCACCCTCTCCGCGCTCCCTTCACAGCGTCTCCACAATCGCATCCGATCATGACGACAGACGACGGGAACGCCCCGCCGGATGACTCGGATGCGAGGGTGGATAGTGAACGAACCGACCAAAGGCCACGGCGG
>JADLCW010000304.1 GCA_020847015.1 Thermomicrobiales bacterium
CAGACGGCCGCGATGCCGGTCAGATCGTCAATGGCCCCGAGATTGGTCGCACCGGCCGATGCGACAACGGCGCAGAGATCGTCGGCATCGCGCGCATCAAGCGCCGCGCGGAGCGTTTCACCGGTCATCCGGTGGCGAGCATCGACCGGCACGGCGACGATGTCCACATCCAGCACCTGCGCCGCCTGCGCGATGGAGGAGTGCGCTTCTTCAGATGCGGCGATTTTCCAGCGCGGCGGGCGCTCGCCGCCGCGGCGCGCCAGCGCTGTCTGTCGCGCGGCGTGCAACGCTGAGAGGTTGCCCATCGTGCCGCCCGGGACGAAGGCGCCGCCGGCTCCAGCGGGGAATCCCGCCAGATCGGCCAGCCAGCGCAACGCCGCGTTTTCGGCGTACACCGCACCGGCTGCCTCCATCCAGCTTCCGCCGTAGATGGCGGACGCCCCCACCAACATGTCGAAGCAGATGGCCGCTTCGGTGGGAGCCTGCGGAATGAAGGCGAAGTAGCGGGCGTTGTCGGAGGCGATGTTGGCCGGAGCCAAATCGTTCACCCAGCGTTGCAGCGCTTCCGCCGCGCCCAGCCCGTGCGGCGTCACCGTCTCCCCGACCCGGCTCGTCAGTTCCTCCAACGTGGCAGAGCCGCCAAGCGATCGCGGCTCCTGACGCTGCCGCGCCAAGATCAATTCCAGCACGTGCCGCGCCAACTGCTCGGTTTCGTCGGTCAGCCCGTGGATCGGTTTCGCGTTCGCCTGCCCGAGATCGCCGTGCTCCGTACCCGCGTCCGTTTCCAGTGCCATGGGGCGCCCTCGCTATCGCATCAATCGGGGCAACTGGCTGGCGCGTTGGCCGCGGTCGCCCGCCCGGCGGATAGCGTGATCGGCTGCGGCGCGGACGTCAACCGCGCCTGCGCAAGGTGGGGTCCTGGAGAGCCAAGCGGCGGACCGGGGTGTCAGCGGGCGGCGCCGTCCGGTCTCGCGGCGAACGCGACTGGATCGAGAAACCACTCCAGTGCTTCGCGGGCGATCCAGTCCGGTACGGAGTGGCCGCCCTGATACTCGCGGTAGACGACCTCATAGCCAGCCTGCTGCAGGCTGGGCACGATGCGCCGGCTGGTGCGCTCGATCGCCAGCACCTGGTCGCCGGTGGCATGGGAGATGAAAAACCGCGGCTTGCCGCGCTCGCCGGGCGGGTTGGCGAATCCCGGCGAAAAGGCCACCACCGCACCGAACAGATCGCCATTGGCGAGACCGAGCGAAAGGGCGTAGGACGCGCCGTCCGAAAACCCGGAGATCGCCAGCCGCGCCGGATCGACGGCGCAGCGCGCGAAGGCCGCCGTCAGCGCCCGATCGATGAAGGCCACGTCCGGTCCGAAGCCGCCGAGAATCATGTCCCAGGTGCGTCCCCGCGAGGCTGGCGACAGCAGGATCATCCCGGCTGCATCGGCCAGATCGCCCAGCGGGTAGAAACCGGAATCCGCGTTGCCGCCGGCCCCGTGCAGCGACAGTACGAAGGGCGCGGGGCGATCGGGTCGGTAGGTGGTCGGCACGTAGAGGAGGGCGTCGCGCCGCGGATCGAGCCCCAGCGGATGCAATCCCGGGGCAATCGTCTCGGTCGGGGGATGCGGCCGCGCCAGCAGCCGCCCGGTCGCCGAGGTTGGCGTCGCGTCTGGTCGTCGAGGTTGTCTGGTCGTAGCCATGGTTTTGCCAAACCGTTCGCCGTCCGGCTCCGCCGCCAGAGAGGCGGCGAGGCCCGCCCCGGTGGCGAGTCAGCGCCGCCGCGTCATTCGCCGTTCGTCGCGCGCGGAGGGGCGTCGTTCGCGTCATCCTCCGTTCGCCGCGCCCGCACTGGGCGCAATGCGCGTCCACGCAAAAGTGCCGCCACCAGCGTGCGAATTGGTCGCGATGCCGACTGAGCGTCGCTCAGACGTCGCCGGCCGGACGGCGCCCTCGCTCGCGCGCGTAGGCGACGAAGGCGCGGGCGTCGCGCATGCGGGCGCGGCGGCCCCGGTAGCGCATGGACGCGGCGCGGTCCGACCGGATGCGCGCCGCCTCGTCGATCAACGGCCGCCAGCGATCCGGCAACCGTTCCCGCCAGCGCGCCAGAGCGGCGTCCTTGCCGACGATCTCGCCGTCCTCCAGCGTGGTCAGGATGCGGCAGAGGGTGCTCGTTCCGAAGTCGACCCAGTAGTCGGTCAGGAAAACGAATCCGCGCGGCAGGACCGCTCTGCGCGGCCAGTAGACTTCGAGGTTGAAGCGCATCGCCTCCCGCACGGCTTCCCAGGTGGCGGCCAGCGGCAGCGTACTGGCAGCCGGACCGCGCAGAACGATTCCCCGCCGAGCCACCAGCCAACGCGTCACCGCATTGAGGTCTCCGCGGCCCGATCTCAATCGCCCGTCCCGGTAGTGCGGACGGGGCGCGACCACCGCGTCGTTGGCGAGCTCGTCCAGCGGCACGTAGGCGGCTTGCAGCCGGCGGGCGAGGGGGTTCGATCGGGTCAGCGCCGCGTGGGCTGCGGCCAACCATGCGACCTCGGCGGCCGACAACGCGCTCGCCGTGGGCACGAGGAGGTCGATATCGCTGGTGCGCGGGTCGAACGCGCCGAGGGCCAGCGAACCGTAAACGTAGACGCCATGGATCCGCTCGCCCAACGGCGCGAGGGCCGCGAGGTAGGCGTCGAGGAGCGCGGCCGGCGGCTCGGGGATGGTCTCCCCGGCCGGCCGCGCTTCGCGCGCCGTCGGTTCACCGCGTCCGGTCGTCATTCTCCGCCCGGGTCAGGGAGTGTGCGGCGGAAGCGCACCCGATCTTCTCTCGGCCCGTCGTAGTCCAGCGTGTAGGGAACGCCCGCCGGCGTGGTCGCCAAACCAGGCAGCGGCGCGAAGCCCATCCGCGCGTGAAAGGCGATCGAGCCGCTGTTGATCGGCGCGGTGACGGCCAGCACCTCGCGACAGCCGAGATCGCAGGCCGTGGCGAAGAAGCGCTCGTACAGGCGGCGGCCGATGTCGCGCCCGCGCGCCGCCGGATCGACTCCCACGAAGTGGATGTAGGCCTGCGCCGGTTCCGTCTGCGAGCGGAACCCGACGAGGAAGCCGAGCAGCCGCCCATCCTCCTCGGCGGCGAAGCTGGTGGGCTGGAAGTGGGCGAAGAAGAAGCGCGGCAGCATGACCGCCATCGGCCGGCCGCCCCACCATTCGTCCACCGCACCGATCACGGTGTCGTAGTCGTCTACAGCCAGTCGGCGCAATTGCACGCTCATCATCCGCTTCGATCGCTGGTTAGAGGTCGATGCCCTACGGAAACGGAACCGGCGCCCGGTCCTCTATCGTCCTCCGCTCGATCCGCGACCATGTCAGCGCGATCATCCATCCGCTGTTTCTCCGTCAGGCTACAGCGGGCGCAAGGCGCCGGGGCGCCTGCCACTTCTCCGCGGGCGCCACCATATTCAGGCCTGCGAGTGGCGTTGTCGATCGGAACGAGCGGAGCCGCGTTCGGTTACGGCGAACCGGCGAACGACCGTGGGGGGGCGATCCGGTCGAAGGGCGGCCAGCACCGGGACGGGCGAGGGTGCGCGAGGCAACTCGGCGCGAGGGGGAACGTCCGACGGTGGACGGTAGACGGTAGCCTCACCTGCCGCTCGCCGGGCGCGCGGCGTCATGCCGACAATCGCTCGGGATGCACCACCACATCGTCGGGCGCCGGCGCGCTGGCCCGCTCCCCACGGTTCAGCGCCAGCCCCACGATCCGCCAGCGCTCCACCGCGCGGCGCGGCAGCAACGGCCGCCCGGCCTCATCGGGCAACGCCAGCATCGTGCCGTCAGCAACCCATGTCTCCAGCGTCGCCGGAGCGACACCCAGCCATGCCGCCGCCTGCGCCAGGGTCAGCAACCCGCCTTCGCCAAGCGCAATCCGCTCCGCGCGCGCCATGATCCGACCCAGCTCGCTCGCCCAGAACCATGCGGGCACGGCGTAGTCGTCGCCGGCGATCGGGCGCAGCAACATCTCGCGCACCCGTTCGGCGGCTGCCTGCACGAGCGGCGACGCGGCCTCGCCATAGGCGCCGGCGGCCAACACTCGCAGATCGCGCCCCAGCGGACTTTGCCGCAGTTCGGCAAGGGAGGGCGAGAATGACCGCTTGCCGATCGCCACCCCCAGCGTCATGTGGTGGTCGGCCACCAGCCGCAACACCTGATCGAGCACGTCGTCTTCGTTCCATGGACCCTCGGGACCCCGCATCGCGGGGGCTTCATCGAGGGGCAGATCGTATCCCGTGACGGGAACAGTCATGGGGTCGCTCCTCTCGCGTTCACACCTGACGCTCCGGCGGGGCTGGCGGTCGCCAATGCAG
>JADLCW010000305.1 GCA_020847015.1 Thermomicrobiales bacterium
TGCGTGGAAAGAAGAGCGCTTCGCCGATGGGGACCCGGGCCGGACGTAAGCGGCGAACCCGGGGCGGAGTCACAGTCAATCCTGCTGCATTCGGGCTAGCCGGGAGCCTGGAGTGGATAGCCGCTCCCGGTTCGCCGCTGTTTTCACATGATTTCCAGTCGATCGACGCTGATCACAGGCTGCGCGGCTACTCCGCCCGAGACTTCCAAAATGATCGTTGCGGTGTCGACGACCCTGCCAAACACGCGGACGTCAGTGCCTTTGAAGAGCCCGTCCATGTCGCCTGAGTAGCCCAACACGACGGCCTCGACGCTTCCGTCCGGCAGTTCAACCCCTACTTGCATGAAGGCGTCATATTCGGCCGGGGTGTGATCTCCAATGGCGATCGGGCGGCCGGAGTACGACTATTCCGTCAAAACTGACCATATCGCCCATCATGCCGCCGGGACGCTGCGTGAGTTCCCGGAGATCTGTCAGCCGTTTGTAGTCGGCGGCACTCGGCGCCTTCGTCGGCGCTGCGGTTGGATCAGGTTTTTGCCCGGTTGGTTTGACTTGAGCGGTCTTTGGCTGGGGCTCAGGGTTCGCTCGATTCGAAGAAGATTCCTGACTGCCACTCGAAATAGCTACGCCAACGATCGCGGCGATAATCGCGATGAGTGCGACGCCGCCGAAGATCTTTAGGCAACCCCCTCGTTTCTTTTCCTGGACGGGGACCTGAACGTAGACGACTTGCGGCGCGCCGCCGTCAGATGACGGCGAGGTTGACAATTGTTGAGCGTGAGCGGGGAGGGGCGGATTCCTGCTTTTTCTTGCCGAGTATTGCCGCACAACTCCTTCACGGCATCCGTCTCTTGCGGATGCTGCTGCTTCCTCCGACCAACACGCGCGATCGGTAAATTCGTATCGCATGCGTGGTGAGGCATTGCAAGAGCCGAATAGCAGAGCTGCTCTACGACGCTCGGGCGATCGCCGCGACTTGCGCGGTTGGCGCTCGGAGAGGCGCCACGTGGAGCAGCAGCGGTCCTGAAGGCGGGGCAGGTCGGAACCCGGCGTGATGCGCCGCCGAATTCGCCGCTGTTGAAGGCGGCGCCCGCGCGCCGCCTTCAACACACGATCCGATCCTTCGAAATGCGCGGGACCGTACGGCGCTGGACCTGCCGGCGCCTGCGATACGTCATGACCCCGCCCAGACGGTCGAGCCGCCGCACTCGACCGGTCCACATGCAGGCGGCTCGACTCCAGGATGCGTTGGATAGTCCGCTATCCGCGGGAGGGCAGCAGCAACCCGTAATCGCCGCGCTTGCGGCGGTAGACGACGGCCAGCGAATCCTCGGTGGCGTTGTGGAACAGGAAGAAATCGTGGCCGAGCAATTCCATCTGCTCGATCGCCTCTTCCACATCCATCGGTTTCATGGAGAACCGCTTGGTGCGCACGACGCCGTTCAGTAATTCTTCGCGCTCTTCCTCATCCAGCCCGTCCTCCGGCTCAGGCAGCGCTTCGACGATGAACACGGGCGTCTCGGCGGTGCGAATTGTGGCCACTCCGGCGCGCTTGCTCTGACTGCGCTTGGAGTGGACCTTGCGCACCTGCTGGGAGAGCTTGGTGATGGCGCGGTCGATGGCGGCTCGGGCGTCAGGATCGGACTCCTCCGCCCGCAGCACGGTGCGCCCGCTTTGCACGGTGAACTGGGCGGTGATGGTGTGCGGGCCGGTTTTGGCACGGTTGTGGCGCAACTCGAGCTTGGCGTCGTCGATCTTGTCGATCATCCGCTCCAGGCGGTCGGCTTTGCGCTCGGCGAACTCTCGAAGATCGTCGGTAACGGAGACGCCATTGCCGCGAATCTGGAGATCCATCGGGCCACTCCTGCCAAGGGACCGCAACCGCCCCGATCGGCGATTGCACGACCGCGGGGTCGCCCCGACCGATGATGCCGGGGGAGTGACGGGGCGTGCCCCGCTGGCGCCCGCGGAGGGACTCGAACCCCCGACGCCCACCTTAGGACGGTGGCGCTCTATCCGCTGAGCTACGCGGGCCTGGCGCCTGGCTGGAAGCCGTCCGCCGTGGGCCGATCCTACCATAGAGCGAGGGGCGGATTTGCTTCAGTCGGCCAGATCGGGAAATTCCGCCCGCAAGATGGAAACAATCTCACCGGCAATGTGATCGGCCAGGAGCGCGCCCTTGGCGGCGCTCGCTCCCGTCGCCTGGTACAGCACGCCAGATTCCGGCACTAACCCGATCGGCTCCGGCCAAACAGAATAGGCCGGCACGGGACGAAATTCTTCATCCTGCTGAAGGCGATCCTGCAGCACGAGATCCGGAAGAAAGTGGGCCATGAGCGAGGTCTCGGTAAGGCTGGCATGTTCCGCTTCCCAGCCAGGAAACCCCTCCGGGAAAAGGCGATCGATGACGTCCGGTCCCACGTGCTCCCACCAGTTGATGAGCACCACCTTGGCCTGAGCCCCGCGATCGCGCAGTGCAAGATCGGCCCCTTCGCCGGAGAAAGCCGTGTTTTCCATGTGACCGTTGAGCAGCACGATAGCGTTCTGCCCCTGCCGAGCCAAATCGGCGATGAGGTCACGCGCGATATCGGTCAGTGTGCCGCCATCGAGGCTGATGGTTCCCGGGAATCGGCCGCCGCCCCCGCTGCGCGGTTGCGATTTGTACCCATACCAAACCGGCGGAGCCACCATGGCCGGGAATCTGCTCGCCGCCTCCAGCGCAAGATGAAACGGCAATTGTCCGTCGACGCCGAGCGGTAGGTGATACCCGTGTTGCTCGACGGCTCCCAGCGGCACGATAACGGCCGTGCGGTTGACGCGTTCCTTGAATTCCGGCCAGGTGAGATGGTCGAGGCGGCGCTGATCTCTTGGCACGAAGCTTTCTCCCTACGTATTGCTGTGCCGTTGCAGCAACAGCTCTGACGCCACGGTTAAGCTGATCGATATGGCGAAAATGATGACGCCAATGGCGCTGACCGTCGGGGTCAA
>JADLCW010000306.1 GCA_020847015.1 Thermomicrobiales bacterium
GCCGCATGAGCGATCGGTTCGCCAAGATCGGGCAATCCGGAAACCCCACGAGTCCCATCGGGGAGCGCGTTCCGGCCGAGCGCCTGCGCGAGGCCCCGGAGTTCCCGGGTGCGTACGACCCCCACATCTGGTTCGATGTCGAATCGTGGATGCTGGCCGCGGATGTAGTGGCCGAGGAGCTGATCGCCTTCGACCCGACGTCCGAAGCGATCTACCTCGACAATCTCGCGTCGTACCGGTCCGAACTGGATGATTTGCACCATGAGGTGCAAGACAAGATCGATTCCATTCCCGCCGATCGGCGCGTGCTGGTGACGGCGCACGATGCCTTCGGCTACTTCGGCCGTGAGTACGGTCTGGAGGTGATCGGGTTGCAAGGCACGAGCACCGCCACCGAGGCCAGCGCGAACGACGTGCGCGTGCTGGCCGACCTGATCGCCGAACGGAAAATCCCGGCCATCTTCATCGAGTCGAGCGTGTCGCCCGCCACGATCTCCGCCGTGCGGGAGGCGGTGCGCGCCCGCGGATTCGATGTCGTCATCGGCGGCCAGCTCTTCTCCGATGCGCTGGGCGACGACGGCACGCCGGAAGGGACGTATCTGGGCATGGTGCGCCATAACGTCGACGCTATCGTCGCCGCGCTAAGCGCCTCGCCGGTGGCCGCAGCCGCGGCGTGATTTTCACTCGCCACCCGACGGCCGCCCCGCCGAACCCGTTGCGCGTTCACCCGATCCCGAGGACGTCATGACCGCAACCCTGACTCGCCCCAAACCAACTCCGACTTTGAAGCTCGCCGGGAACGAACCGGCGATCTCCGTGCGCGATCTGACCGCCGCCTATCGGGAGGAGTCCGTGCTGCACGAAGTCGACCTGGACATCCCGACCGGAGCGCTGGCCGCCATCGTGGGACCGAACGGCGCTGGCAAATCCACCCTCATCAAGGCGATGCTCGGTCTGGCCCCGGTCATCGCCGGCGCGGTCGAGATGTTCGGCCGTCCCTACGCCGAGCAGCGCCGCCTGGTCGCCTACGTGCCGCAACGCAGCAGCATCGACTGGGATTTCCCAACCGATGCGCTGGACGTGGCGACGATGGGAACCTACGGTCGCCTCGGCTGGTTTCGACGTCCCGGCGCCGCCGAGCGCGCGACGGCCATGGCGGCATTGACGAAAGTCGGCATGGCCGATTTCGCCCGCCGCCAAATCAGCCAGCTCTCCGGCGGCCAGCAGCAGCGCGTTTTCCTGGCGCGCGCGCTGGCGCAGGACGCCGAGATCTACCTGATGGACGAACCGTTCGCCGGCATCGATGCGACGACCGGGCGCGCCATCGTCGTGCTGCTACGCGACCTGCAAGCGCGCGGCAAGACGGTGATCTGCGTCCATCACGACCTGGAGACGGCTCCCGAATACTTCGACTGGCTGGTGTTGCTCAATCGACAGCTCGTCGCCGCCGGTCCGTTCACCGAGACGTTCACGCTCGACAACCTGGCGGCGGCCTACGGCGGCAGCATGCGCGCGCTGGCGGCGCGCTTCGCGGCGGTCGTGGAGACTCCCCGATGATCGACGTGCTGCGCCACCTGGCGTTCGACTACACCCTGCGCAACGTCGCGCTCGGTTCGGCGCTGCTGGGCATCGTCAGCGGGGTGCTCGGCCCGTTCGCCGTGCTGCGCCGGCAGGGGTTGCTGGGCGATGCGCTGGCCCACGCCGCGCTGCCGGGCATCTGCCTCGCGTTTCTGCTGACCGGGTCGAAGGAGACGATCGTTCTGCTCGCCGGCGCGGCGCTCGCCGGCTGGGTGGGCGCGCTCGCGATCTCGCTCATCGTGCGCCGCACGACCCTCAGCGAGGATGCCGCGCTCGCGCTGGTGCTGAGCACATTCTTCGGGTTGGGCATCAGTTTGCTCACCCTCATCGCGCGGCGCAACGACGCCACCCAGGCCGGGCTCGACAAGTTCCTGTTCGGCCAGGCTGCCGCGCTCGTCGAGCGGAACGTCATCACCTTCGCCGTGCTGGGCGGTCTGACCCTGGCAGTCACGGCGCTGTGCTTCAAGGAGTTCAAACTGCTGACGTTCGACCCGGCTTTCGCCGACAGTCTCGGCTTCAACTCCGGCCGGCTGAACGTGTTGTTGACGGCCCTGATCGTGATGGCGGTCGTCATCGGATTGCAGACCGTCGGCGTCGTGCTCATGGCGGCCATGCTGATCGGTCCGGCCGCCGCGGCCCGCCAATGGACCGACCGGCTCGGCGTCACGATCGCCCTCGCCGCCCTGTTCGGATCCGTTTCCGGAGTCGTCGGCGCGATGCTCAGTTTCTTCCAGCGCGGTCTGCCGACCGGACCGACCATCGTGCTGGCGCTGACCGCGATCGTGGTCGTCTCGCTCGCGTTCGGATCGGCCCGCGGCATCGTTTGGAGTTGGGCGCGACGGCGCCGCGGCCGGCGTCGATTGATGACCGCGCCGCTGCCGCAGCGGTTGGGAGGAGGATCGTGAGTTCAACCACGGCCATCCTGCTAACCGGCATTCTGGTCAGCAGCGCCTGCGCGATGCTCGGTTCTTTTCTGGTGCTGCGCCGCATGGCGATGATGTCGGACGCCATCAGC
>JADLCW010000307.1 GCA_020847015.1 Thermomicrobiales bacterium
CCTTTGAAACAGCCGCCTTGCATCCGGACGAAATCGCAGCCGCCGGCGGACTGGATGCGTGGCTTTCCGCCGTCTACGATCGGCCGGCGGCATGGGCCGCCCGGTTGCGACTCGCCGCCGATTCGACGGCGGCGCTGGCGCGGGTGCTGGCGGACGGTTGAAGCAGTCCGCTTTTCCAACACGCCCAATACTTCCATTGTGCTAGCATCGCCAACCGGCCGAAGCCGGCGCGTGTGGCGCTCCGGCGCGCCCAACCTCGGCAAGGAGCGTTCCGCAGATGATCGATACCGACAACTCCGTGATTCCGGCTAGCCACGCCGACCTGCTCGACAGCACGGCGCTGGCCCACGTCGCCACGATTGGCCCCAATGGCGAACCGCAGAGCAACCCGGTCTGGTTCAACTGGGACGGCCAGCACATTCGCTTCAGCCAGACGACCACTCGCCAGAAATACCGCAACGTTCAGCGGGAGCCGCGAATCGCGCTCTCCATCGTCGACCCGGAGAATCCATACCGCTACCTGGAGGTGCGCGGCGCCGTGGAGCGGATCGAGCCGGACCCGGACAAGACGTTCATCAACACGATGGCCAAGAAATATCTCGACCAAAACGTCTACGCCGGCAGCCCGCCGGGCGAGGAACGCATCGTCGTCGTCGTCCGCCCCGAGCGCACCAGCACGATGGGATAGCGGCGCCCGCGCGGCGCGGCGAAGCGCGCTCCCCGGGACAATCCGGGGAGCGCAGGCATTTCCGGCTTTCCCCATTGCGCTCGCCATATTCCCCGTCATTCAATATTTTCTCTGTGGAGAACCCGTATTCGTAATAGGGGTGTGGATAGTGGGGATAAGTGCCCAAACGCTCCGCTCCCGCGCCGATTGTCGCCCCGGAGGAACTGTGGACGAACCATCCACGACCTCCGGCGTCGGTGGATAAGCGGTCCGCTCGCGCCTGTGCCAATCCACGCACACCCCGGGGCCGATGCACGCCGGCATCGCGACTTCTCCCCGAAGCAGGACTATTGTCCGCAGTGTTGTCCACAACCAGCGCCGGTTATCCACCGATCCCGCGCAGTTATCCACATTTGGTTCCGGACGCGGTGCCCGCCTGGCACAGATGACGAGTTGCCTAGAGCGGCGCGCGAATCGGCCCCGGCGCGTCTGCGGAGTGGTTCGATCGGCACCCCTCACTCGGGAATTTCCGCACCGCTGTGCTATACTTCATAAAGTAAAGTGATTCCGACCAGAGGAGTCGGAATTTACTTCACTCCTCATCTGTTTGCCCCATCCCGGCGAAACTGGTCGCCGGTCGACCGCGCGATTTCGTCCCCCCGATGGTGGAGCCGATGTCCGCAACCGAACTTCTCGAACGACCGGGCGATCGCGTCCGCGTCATCGCTTCAGAGCCGCGGCCGCCTGTCGCCGCGCCTCCAATCCGGAAATCGAACCCGGAGGAAGAAAGCTGGTGGGAGCGCTGGCGGCTCGTCGCGGCCGCCGTATCCTGCTGGTTGTTTCTGATCGCCGGCGTCGCCGCCGATCGTCTGCTGGGCCAACCGACCGCTGCGGTCGGGCTCTACGCGCTGGCCTATATCGCTGGCGGCACGTTCGCCGCGTATCAGGCGTTGAAAGACCTGTTCGTCCATCGCACCGTCAATGTCGATCTGCTGATGGTCACCGCTGCCATCGGAGCCGCCTTCGTCAACGCCTGGCTGGAAGGCGCCGTGCTGCTCGGGCTGTTCAGCACCTCCAACGCGCTGGAGCATCTCGCGTTGGGCCGCACCCAGCGGGCCGTGCGCTCGCTGATGGAGCTGAGCCCTGAAGTCGCCACCGTGCTCCAGGCGGATGGCAGCGAAGTCACGCTGCCGGTCGACCAGGTGCGGCTCGGCGACACCGTGCTGGTGCGACCTGGCGAGCGCGTCGCGGTCGATGGCGTGGTGCTGAGCGGTGAAACCGCCATCGACCAGTCGGCCATCACCGGCGAATCGATTCCGGTCGAGAAGCGTCAGGGCGACCAGGTGTTCGCCGGGACGATCAATGGTTTCGGCGCCGCGCGAGTCCGTGTCGATCGACTGCCGCGGGAATCGATGCTGGCCAAAATCGTCCAGTTCGTGGAGCAGGCGCAGGAGCAAAAGAGTCGCACCCAGCGCTTCACCGATGCCTTCGAGGGCAGGTACGCGGTTGGCGTGCTCGTGTTCGCCGCCGGTATGGCGCTCGTGCCGCCGCTGGCGTTCGGCGTCGACTGGGGCGCCGCGTTCTACCGGGCGATGACGCTGCTGGTCGTCGCCTCTCCCTGCGCGCTGGTCATTTCCACTCCGGCCAGCACCCTGTCGGGACTCGCCAACGCCGCTCGCCACGGCATCCTCTTCAAGGGCAGCAGCTACCTGGAAGAGATGGGCGTGATCCAGACCTTCGCCTTCGACAAAACCGGCACCCTCACGCGCGGCCGTCCCGCGCTCACCGATGTGGTTCCGCTGGATCCGACCTGGAGCGCCGACCGCGCCCTGCAGATCGCCGCCAGCGGCGAGCGCCTCTCCGAACACCACCTCGCCGCGGCCGTAGTGCGCGGAGCGCAAG
>JADLCW010000308.1 GCA_020847015.1 Thermomicrobiales bacterium
GCACGTCATCGACCAGGATCTCGCCGGCCTGCTGGTAAAACTTCAGGCGCTCGGCAGGGTCGATGGTGGTGTCGCCCTTCTTGGCCAATTCATCCAGCGCCGGATTGCAGTAGGCGAACCGCTGGGCGAACGTGGAATCGCACGTCCAGTAGATGCTGATCCAGTTCTGCGGATCCGGGTAATCCTGGATCCAACCGCCCTGCAGCAGCACCTGCGGGAAGGTCTTGTTCTCCTTGCGCAACGCGACCAGCGTGGTGCCGTCGGTCGGCTCCAGGGTAATGGCGATGCCGAGGATGTCGCGATACTGGCCGGCAACCCACTCGGCGCGCTCGGTGGAGCCGGAGAGATCGCTGTTGAAGTACATCTTGATTTCGGGCAGCGCATCCGCCGAACCATAGGAGGAATCAGCCAACGCCTGCTTGGCGGCCTCCGGATCGAAGCCGAACTTGTCGGTCTCGATGGCGCCAGGCAACCCGGCCGGGATCCAGCTCAGGGTCGGCACGCAGTCGCCGCTGCGAATCTCGGCGCAGAAGGTTTCGCGATCGAAGGCATAGGAGAACGCCTCGCGCACCTTCTGGTCGTTGAACGGTTCCAGATTGAGATTGAAGGCGAGGTTGTAGGTGGAGGCGGTCGGGTAGGAGAGGAACGCCTCGCTCAACTCCGGATCGGCTTGCACTTCGGGACTCTGCGGCGGCTCGAGATTGACGATGTCCAGATCACCGCTGCGATAGGCCTCGAGCGCGACTGCCGCATCCTCAACATAGACGTACTCGATCCGGTCCATCTTGGGCCGGCCCTCGTAGTACGTGTCGCTGGCCTCAAAGGCAATCAACTGATCCTCATCGATGCTGAGGACGTTGAACGGGCCATTGCCAATGTGGTTCTCGGCCTTCTTCCACCAGTTGTCCGGATCGGCCTCCGCGATCTCGCGCTTGACCGGGTAGAACACCCACGTGTAGGCGATCGTGTGGAAGAAGGGGGTCGGGCTGACCAGGTCGATCTGCAAGGTCAGGTCGTCCAGCGCCTTCGCGCCGAGCGCCGCGACGCCGGCGTTGTAGGCGTCATCCGTGATTTCGCCGTCGGCGCCCAGGCTGGCCAACTCTTCGCAGCCCTTGACGAAGAACAACAGCGACTGGTATTCGCCGGCGACCCGCGGCGAGCAGGTGCGCTCCACGGCGTAGCGGAAGTTCTCCGCCGTCAGCGGAGACCCGTCGCTGTACTTCAGGTCGGAGCGCAGGTGGAACGTGATCTGCGTCGCGTCGTCGTTGTATTCCCAGCTTTCCGCCGCGGCCGGCACGGTATTTTGCGCGACATCGAGCTTGGTCAGCCCTTCATAGGCCAACGCCAAAATGTCGATCTCGTTGACGAACGAGCTTTTCTGCGGATCGAACACGTCGGGGTAGGTGGCGTGGTGGACCCGCAGCGTCTTGTCGCCATTCTGCGCCGCGACTCCGGCCGTCATGACCGGGACGAGCAGCGCGAACGTCGCCAGCAGCGCCACGAGCCGGACCCACCGTTGGGACACGCTCACGGACTCCCTCCTCCTGGGTGACTTTGTCCTGCGTCGCGGGCGCCATCGCCCACGAGATTGTCGGCTACGCTACCTTAGTGGTTGTTGACGCGTCAATGGCTTCGCGGCAATGCCGGCGGTTCATCCCAGCCAACCCGACAGACCTCGCGCCAGCAACCCCGCCGCCGCTCCCAGTACGATCAACACCGCAGAGTTGACCCGGAACCGCAGCAGCAGCACGACCGCGATTGTCGCGAGCGCCGCGGTCAATTCGTCGATCACGGCGGCGCGCCCGATGGCCCAGGCGACGGCGACCATGAGGGCGATGGCGGCGGCATTGACCCCATCCAGAAACCCGGCTGCGATTGGAGTTGTGCGAATCCGCGGGATCAGCGCGTGCGTGAAACCGACCAGCAGGAAGGCGGGTAGAAAAATGCCGATGGTGGCCAAGACCGCACCCGGCCAGCCGCCGACCAGATAGCCGACGAAGGTGGCGGTGCTGGAGACGGGGCCGGGCGTGAACTGACCGACCGCCACCGCGTCCAGCAGTTGCCGCTCGGTCAGCCAGCCGAGGCGATCCACGAAATCCTGCTGGACGAACGCCAGCAGCACGTAGCCAGAGCCAAAGAGCGTGGCCCCGATTTTCAGAAAACGCAGGAACAACTGAAGCGGATCGTAGGGTTGGGCCGCCGCCAGGAGCACCGGAGTGAAGGTGTCGAGATGCGCCAGCGGCCAGATCGCGAGCGAGGTCGCCGGCGGAACGGCGGACCGCCGGCGTGCCGTTTCCGCCAGCGCCACGATCGCCCCGGCGCCCAGCAGCACGACCAGTTCGTTGACCCCGGCGAGCGAGAGCGCCAGCGCGGCGAGCGCCACAACCGCGAGCGCGCGCGAGGTGATGGCGGCATGACCCAGCGCCCAGACGGCTTGGGCGATGATGGCGATGACCACCGGCTTGACCCCGTAGAGCAGCCATTCGGCAGCCGGCGTGGCGCCGTAGCGGACGTAGAGCCAGGCGAGCGCGAGGGTGATGGCGGAGGCCGGCATGATGAACAGCAGGCCGGCGGCGACGAGGCCGTGCCAACCCGCGCGCTCCATGCCGATGTGCATCACCATCTCGGTGGAGTTGGGACCGGGGATCAGATTGGTGGCCCCGAGCATATCGAGGAAGTGGGCGTTGGTGAACCAATGGCGACGACGCACCACTTCGTCGTGCAGCATCCCGATATGAGCGGCGGGACCGCCGAAAGCGGTGCAGCCGAGGCGAAACGCGAGGCGGGCGACCGCCGTCAGACTGCCGGCCGCAAACGACGACCCCGCCAACGAATCGTCGGCGGGGTCAGGAATGGGCGGCGAGATCGGCATGTGGGTGCGACGCCCGGCGTCGTCGAATTAGGAGACGACAGTCACGGCGGTGCCGATCGGAGCCCACCCGTAGAGCCACGCGGCGAAATCGAGCGGCAAATTGATGCAGCCATGGCTCATCGGAGTGCCGAAGTTGTTGTGCCAGTAGGCGCCGTGCAGGGCGTTGCCGAGGTTGTCGAAATACATCACGTCCGGCACGTCCGGCACCTTGTACTCCTCGCCGGCGATCACGCCTTCCATCGTTTGCACGTCGTACTTGGTGAGGATGGAGTACATCCCCGGCGGGGTGATGGTTTCCGGCACATTGCCGGTGCCGGTGCTGACGAAGGTGGAGGCGACGAGATCGCCGTTTTCGTAGACCCACGCCGACTGCTGGGAGATGGAGACGACGATCTCTTTCCAGGCGCCCTGCTGCGGACCCGGACCTGCCGTGCCAACTGGCCAACCGACCTGGAGCACTTGCGGCGCGGGCGCGGTTTCGACGATTGGCGCTTCTTCGGTCGGAGTGGGGGTGGATGTGGCGTCTTTGGATTTGCCGGTTGTCGGCCGCTCAGGCTCGACCGGGTCCGCCGGTTTCGTGAACAGCGTCGCCTCGTAGACGGGAACGTCCTGCGGTCGCTCGATGGGCGCGATGTCGAGATCGTGCTGCTGCGCCAGCATCCGGCCGAGCGGCAGCGGCGCGATGGCGTGCGCCGTCTGGCGCAGCGCGGCGTGCTCGAAGTACTGGATCGCCGAACCGTCGGCGGCGCGGAATGGCTCGGTGATCGGTTGCCCGAGCCAATGCATGCCGTCGTTGGCTTCCCAGTAGTCGCGCAACGCGCCACGCAACGTGTGTCCGGTTTCGGCAAAGGTCAGACACTCGTCGGCGTCCGGGCCGCAGGCGGTGCGGCGGTCGGCGCGCTGCAGGGCCGTCGAGGGACGCCCGTCGAGTTGCGCCCGCAGCGCCTCGGTCCCCAGCGCGAGGGTCTGCACCGGATTGCCGTTGGCGGCGTCCGGGACGTAGACCAGCGCCACGTTTTCGTAGTATTGGACGACACGACTGTCGTCGCCGCTGGCGACGAAGCCTGATGCGGCGTGGAACTCCTCGGTGATGGGGTCGCCGAACAGCGTCTGCTGGGCACGCCAGGCATCGAGGAAGAGGCGGTCGGTGGTGTGGCCGGTTTCCGCCACGAACACGGTGGGCGGATTGGAGCCCTCGGCGGCCGCCGGGTCGGGCAGAGCGCCGGCGGCGATCGTCAGAGCAAGCGCGGAAGCGAGCAGCGCCCGGCGGGCGCGAACTGACCAGGCAATCGACACGATAGCGTCTCCCAAGCGGCGCATCGCAGCGTGCGGTGTCGGCAATTGGTTGATCTGGCCGCCGGGGGTTGGCATTCCCTCCCAAACCTGGTTGGCGACCGGTCTCATGCTACCATGGAGGATGCCTTGTACGTTCGGACGCCGGGGCCGGAACGTACCCCAATTGTGCTGCTCTCTCCGAGGTTTTGATGCCTCCGCTACGCTGGATCGACCCGCCGCCGCTGCCGCCCGAATTGCCCTGTCTTCACGACGATCCGCTGCTGCACGCGCTGCTTGCGGCGCGAGTTGCCGATCGCGCCGCCGCCGGCAGGTTTCTGGACGCCGCGATGCGTCCGCTGCCAGATCCATTCGTGCTGCCGGGCATGGACGCCGCAGTCGAGCGCGTGCGGCAGGCGATCGCGCGCAAGGAAACCGTCGCCATCTACGGCGACTACGACGCCGACGGGGTGACCTCGGCCGCTATCGCGGCGCTGGCGCTGCGCGCCGCTTCCGGCGGGGTCGTGCCGGCTGCGATATCGTTACCCACGCGCGAGTGGGGATACGGGTTGCACGGACCCGAGATCGAGCGATTGGCCGAGCGCGGCGTTACGCTGCTTCTGGCGGTCGATTGCGGCGGCAGCGATCGCGCCGAAGTCGCGCTGGCGCGCTCCCACGGCATGGACGTGGTCATCGTCGACCACCACGACATGCCCGATGGCGCCCCGGAGGGAGCCATCGTCGTGTCGACCCGGGTGCGACCGGGCGCGCCCTACGCCGATTTGTCGGCGGCTGGGTTAGCGTTGCTGTTGGCGAGTGGGCTGGCGCGCCACGGACTGGATGTGGGCAACGGTCCCGGTCAGGAACCGCGCGGTTTGCTGGATCTGGCGATGATCGGCACGGTGGCCGATGTGTGCGATCTGCGCGGCGCAACGCGCGCCATCGTGCGCGATGGATTGCGTCAAATGCGCGTGCAGCCGCGGCCGGGTTTGCTCGCGTTGACCAAGGCGATCGGGCTCGAGCCGGCTAAACTCGACAGCCGGGCCATCGGTCGCCGCATCGGTCCGGCCATTAACGCTCCCGGTCGTGCCGGCAATCCGCGTCCAGCACTCGATTTGCTGCTGGCCGACGATATTTGGACTGCCAACGGCCACGCCGCCGAGGCGCTGGCGGCGCTCGCCACGATCCGCTCCGAGCGGGCGCGCCTGCTGGAACGCGAACTGGATCGAGTGACGACCGACCCCGACGAGCGGGAGCGACCGGTGCTGGTGGTGGCGTGCGATGACTGCCCGCATGGGATAGCTGGCACGTTGGCGGGGGAGTTGGTCAAAGCGGTGCAGCGACCCGTCGTGGTGCTCAGCCGCGACGGCGACTTCTATCGTGGCTCCGCGCGCAGCCACGGCGAATTCGATATGGGCGGCGCGTTGCGTTCGGCGGCGGAGCTGCTGGTGCGCACCGGCGGCCACCGCAAAGCGGCCGGCCTGGTCGTGCACGAGGACCGGGTCGCAGACCTGCGGGATTGGCTGGGGCGGTGCGCCGCGGCAGCCGGAGTGGCGGCGCTGGAGCCGGCCATCCAGATCGACGCCGACATCGCGCTTGAGCGCGTAGCGCTGCCGACGATCGCGCTGCTCGATCGATTGCGCCCGTTCGGCGAGGGAAACCCGGAGCCGCTGCTGCGCGTGCGCGGGGCGGTGGCCGACGACCGGCGCGTTATAGGGAGTGATGGCCGCCATCTGAAGTTGCGCTTGCGGGGACCGCTCGGGCCAGTGGATGCGGTGGGGTGGGGGATGGCCGATCGGCTGCCGGAGATCGCGGGAGCGCCGCGCCTCGATCTGGTCGGTCGGCTTGGCCGCAACGAATGGAACGGTCGGCGCATGGCCCAGCTCCTCCTGGAGGATCTGCGCCCGGCAATGGAGCTCTAAGTAGGTTGACGTGAGTTTCTGGAGAGGATAGGGTGCGCGTCTCGCGAAGGAGGCCCGCCGATGCTCTTTCCGCTGACCGACGATCAGCGGCGTGACTTGATGGAGGCGATGACCGCCACCTCA
>JADLCW010000309.1 GCA_020847015.1 Thermomicrobiales bacterium
AGCATGGTCTACAGCTTCGACGATGCCAGCGCGGCGGACCGCCACACGACCCAGTACTTCGAGATGTTCGGCAATCGCGGCATCTACCACGACGGCTGGACGGCGGTGACGCGCCATTCGATCCCGTGGGACATCTCCGGTTCCCCGCCCCCCTTTGACGACGATGTCTGGGAGCTGTACGACACGAACACGGACTGGACCCAGGCGCACGACTTGGCCGCGGAGATGCCGGACAAGCTGGCCGAGTTGCAGCGGCTCTGGTTGATCGAGGCGGCGCGCTACAACGTCCTGCCGATGGACGATCGTCGCCTGGAGCGGATGATCCCCGCTATGGCCGGCCGCCCGACCCTGATCAAGGGCGACACTCAGGCGCTCTTCCCGGGGATGGCGATGGGCGAAAACAACGTCGTCGACATCAAGAACAAGTCCTACGCCGTCACCGCCAATCTCGTCCTGCCCGAGAAGGACGCCAAGGGTGTCATCATCGCCCAGGGGGCGAATTTCGGCGGCTGGGCGCTCTATGTCCACGACGGTCGCCTCAAGTACATCTACAACTTCCTCGGTCTCGATCTCTACCAGGTCGAGGCTCCGAACCCGCTGCCGACCGGGGAGCATCAGGTGCGTCTGGAATTCGCCTACGATGGCGGCGGCTTGGGCAAGGGGGGTACGGCGACGCTCTACCTCGACGGAAAGGAGCTGGCCGAGGGCCGCGTCGAGCACACGCATGCCTCTATCTTCTCCGCCGACTCGACGGCGTTGGTCGGCGACAAAACCGGCGCTCCCATCGGCCCCGATCTGAAGATCGAGGGTAATCCGTTCAACGGCGTGGTCAAGGGAGTGCAGATCGACCTCAAGCTGAGCGATGCCGATCACTACGTCAGCGACAACCAGCGCTGGCGGGTCGCGATGGCAATCCAGTAGGCCCTCCTGCGCGAGGAGCGCGGGGCCGGCGTGCGTGAGCGCGCCGACCCCGCGCCTTGACTGGAATGGTCGGGGGCGCAGGTGGACGCGAACACGATGGATCGCGGTGGCGGCGATGATGCGGCACGGTTCGAACGTCTGCGGACTCGCCGGCTCGCCAGCGGGGCAGGCATAGCCTTCGCCGCGCTCTTCCTGGTCGCTCTGCTCATCCTTGTGCGCACTCCCGGCGGGCGCCCCACCGATCAGGACGTGATCGCCTTTTATGCCAGCGATCGGCCGCGCTGGACGCTGCTCGGCGGCATCTACCTGTTGCCGATTGCAGTAGTGGCGTTCCTCTGGTTCGCCGTCGCCTTTCGCCTGTGGGTGGAGGAGCGCGATCGCCCGATGGATCGCTTGCTCGCCGGGGTGCAGGCGCTCAGCGCCGCCGGGTTCATTACCCTCGCCTTCGTCGCCGCATCCGCGGCGACGGCGATAGCGGCGGGCGTCGAACTGGCGGACTATCCGGTCGACGCCGCCATCGCCCGCCAGTTCTCGGTTTTCTCCCGCACGCTGCTGATGATCTTCGGAATGCGAATGGCGGCGATCTTCGTAACCTCCACCGCCAGACTGGGAGATGGGGCGGGAATTTTACCCCGCTGGTTCGTCGTCGGCAGCTACGCGGTGGCCGCGGCGCTGTTTCTGGCGGCTACGTTGGGAGCCTGGCTGGTGGTCGTCTTCCCGCTGTGGATGCTGGTCTTGAGCGGATTGATCTGGATGTCGGGGCGGCCGTCTTCGGCCTGAGCGCCGTAGACGCCGTTCCGACGCGCGGAACGCTTGCCTTGCTGGTCGTGCTCCTGTCACCCATCCCCTTCATTTCCGCGCTGGTCCACCGCATGCGTATTCGGTCGCAGGGCGTCCGAGGCGACGACTCGCCGGCGTGCGGGCGGGGTCGCTCGCGCCGGCTGTGGGAGGCGCACGGTGGACATCGATCGCATTTTCACCCGACTGGCGAACAAAACGTCGATCTTTGCCGGTCACTACGTCGCTTCGGCGATGGCGCTGCTCGCCGTGGTGATCTGGATCGTCACCGGTCCGGTGTTCCACTTCTCCGACACCTGGCAACTGGTGATGAACACCGTCAGCAGCGTGGTCACCTTCCTGATGGTTTTTCTTATCCAACACACTCAGAATCGCGATGCCCTGGCCACCCAGTTGAAGCTGGACGAGCTTCTGCGGGCCGTGCAGGACGCCGACGACGAGATGATCGACGCCGAAGAGATCAACGACGCGGAGCTGGAAGAGCTGAAACGCCTCTACGCGAGTTTGAGCGGCCAGCAGCACGATCGGTTGCTGAAGCGGCTGCGCGAAGAAGCTGCCGTGATTCAGGCCGGAGTCTGAAACCCCAGATCGCACCCGTCCCGTTCCACGCGATGGCAAGCCGTCTGCTACGTCGAGACGCACCGGGAGCGCCGGCGCCGCCGTTGGATCCCCTGTCGAACATCTGACGGCGCGTTTTCGCCGCCGACGCAACGATCGTCACGCTCCCGATGGTTTTCCCGACCCTACGCCCGGCGAACGGCGCCGCGTCGACGAGGTTCTGCCGCCGGGCGGCTCGCGCTGGGCCAAGGCTGGAACTGCCTGGAGCGAGACGCAGGCGCCACGGGAGGACCGCACCGACTTGCCGGAGTGATCCACGGAGGCGCGCCATGCAGAACACGACCACTCGCGACGCAGCCCAAGCTGTTTTGACCTTTTCCTCCCCGCTGCGAAACCCTGCCGATCTCGACCCGCTGCTGGAGCGCATCGGCGACGCCCGCTATGTATTGCTCGGCGAGGCGTCCCACGGCACTCACGACTATTACCGCTGGCGCGCGCTCATCAGCCAGCGACTCATCACCGAGAAGGGGTTCGATTTCGTGGCAGTGGAGGGCGATTGGCCCGACTGCTTCCGCGTCAACCAGTACGCCCGCGGCCGCATCTCGGCTCCCACCGCAGTGGATGTGTTGCGCGATTTCGCTCGTTGGCCGACCTGGATGTGGGCTAACTGGGAAGTGGCCGCCTTCATCGAGTGGCTGACCCGGTTCAATGCCGGTCGCCCCGAGGACGATCGCGTGGGCTTCTACGGGCTCGATGTCTATTCGCTGCACGAGTCGCTGGAGGCGATCGTCGGCTACTTGCAAGAGCACCATCCGGAGGCGCTGCCGGCGGCCCAGCGCGCCTTCCGCTGTTTCGAGGCGTTCGGCGATGACCCGCAGGAGTATGCGCTGGCGACGCGGCTCGTGCCGCGCAACTGCGAAGACGATGTGGTGCGGCTATTGAGCACGGTGCGTGAGCGCGCCGGCGCCATTGGTCCGGGGCAATCCGTCGCCGATCTCGACGCGGAGATGAACGCGTGGGTGGTGGTCAACGCCGAGGAGTACTACCGGCAGATGCTCGGCGGCGGAGCCGTCACCTGGAACTTGCGCGACCGTCACATGGCGGAGACGCTGGAGCGGTTGATGCGGTTCCACGGACCGCGCGCCAAGGCGATCGTATGGGAGCACAACACCCATATTGGCGATGCCCGCTACACGGACATGGCGGCCGACGGGATGTTCAACCTGGGGCAACTGGTGCGCGAGGAGAAAAGCTCCGACGGCGTGGTGCTGGCTGGATTCGGTTCCTACGCGGGCTCGGTCATCGCCGGGAGCGCCTGGGGGGCGCCGATGGAGAAGATGACCGTGCCGCCCGCCCAGCCGGGAAGCTGGGAAGCCGAGTTGCATGCGCTGAACGCCGAGGACCGTTTGCTGCTGTTCCGGCCGCCGGCGGCGCGGTCCGCGGCCTTGGCGCAACCGCGTGGCAACCGCGCCATCGGTGTCGTCTACCGGCCGGAAGCCGAGTGGGGCAACTATGTGCCGACGGTGTTGCCGCTACGGTACGACGCCTTCATGTACATCGACCGCACCGAGGCGCTGCACCCGCTGCACATCACCCCGACACCGGAAACGCCGGAACTCTATCCGTGGGGCGTGTAAGAGACGAGTCACGAGTCAGCAGTCAGGAGCAGCACATGGGCGGCCGGTGAGCGCCGCTCGCCACATCCGGCGGCCTGTTCCCGCGACCAGTTTGAGAGGTGGTGCGGGGAGGACGGCTATTGCTGGGTCGTCCTCCCCGCGCTCTAGCTCGCCAAATACTTCAGGGCCGTTCGGGTCATCATCTCGATGCCAACCGCCAACGCCGCCTCGTCCAGGTCGAAGCGGGGGTGGTGGTGCCCCCAAATCAACCCCCGCTCTGGATTGCGGCTGCCGACGAAGAAGAAGCTGCCGGGCCGCTCCTGCAGGAAATAGCTGAAATCCTCCGCGCCCATCAGCATCGCGCCGTCCCGCACATGCTCCACCCCGACCGTTTCGATGGCGGCCTCACGGGCGATCTCGGTCATCGCCGGGTCGTTCACCGTGGCCGGGTAGCCGCGGGTGTAATCCACCTCGGCGACCGCCCGCAGCGCGGTCGCCACCCCGGTCGCCACCTCGCCGAGGCGCCGCTCCAGCAGATCGCGATTCGCCTGCGTGAAGGTGCGCACGGTGCCGCCCAGTTCGGCAGTGTCGGGGATGACGTTGAAGGCCTCGCCGCTCTTGAACACGCACACCGAGACGACACCCGATTCCACCGGATCGACTTCGCGCGCCACCAGCGCCTGTAGCGCGGTGACGATCTGGGCGCCGATCAGAATCGGGTCCACGCTATCCTGCGGACGGGCGCCATGACCGCCCTTGCCGTGGATTTTGATGGAGAAGCGATCGGCGGCGGCCATGTAGGGGCCGCTGCGCACATCGATCGTGCCGAGCGGACCGTCCTGGTTGATGTGCAATCCGAACACCGCGTCGACATGCGGATCTTCCAGCACGCCGGCCGCGATCATCGGTTTGGCGCCCCCCGGCGGCATCTCCTCGGCCGGCTGGAACAACACCTTCACCGTGCCGCCGAATTCGCCGCGGCGCGTAGCCAGCGTCCTGCTCACCGCCAGCAGCATGGCGGTGTGGGCGTCGTGGCCGCAGGCGTGCATGACACCGGGGGTGCGCGAGACGTAGTCGACCTCGTTCTCCTCCAGAATCGGCAATGCATCCATGTCGGCGCGCAGCAGCACCGTTTTGCCGCCCGCAGCGGCCTCGCCCCGGATCAGGCCGGTGACGCCGGTGCCGGCGATGCCAGTGCGGATATCCTCCACACCGAGCGCGCGCAGCCGCTCGGCCACGATGCCGGCGGTGCGCACCTCATGGAAGGCGAGCTCCGGATTCTCGTGAAAGTCGCGCCGATCGGCGACGACCCCCGGCATGATCTCCTCGATCGACTCCCGCAGCTCGGCGAGCGCGACCATTCGTCCCCTCCGTTCGTTGCGTCCGTACCGTGAATCGGTTATTTCGCGGCAAGACGATAGCAGAGCGCGCGGGCTGCCGGGCGTCATGTACGATCCAGACCGGCGAATGCGAGGCGGAGCACGCCGCGGCCGGCGGCGAGGAGCGACCATGAGCGATCGAGATCAGATGAGCGAGGAGCGGGCGGCCGAGCTTGCCCGGCAGGCCGTCGAGATGGCGGGCGGCGCGCGGATGATCTACCGGAACCCGCGTCAACCATTCAGCTTCGACGCGACCAGAACCTATGAGGTGGAGGGCACGCCGGTCGAAGTCCGCTGGGGCGAGATCAGTTCGCCCGCGGTCGTCACGGCTGGCGGCTACGTGTTCGAAATTGTCGACTCCGGGATTGAATTGCTGATCCGGCCGCCAAAACCACGCGACTAGCGCGGTGGTCACTCACTCCGGCGGTGGTTTGACCGTCTTGCCGGAGCGCACCAACCGCTCGCCGGGCCACGCCGCTCGCGGCGGCGCGGCCGCCGGTTCCGAGGGCGCCGCTTCGGCGACGGTCTGGGGATGGGCTCCGCGCATCCAGCGCCAAACCGGCGCCGCGTCCTCGCGTCTGGTTTCCTTGCGGCTGGCGAAGTGATCGCTCAGCACCACCTGCAGCGCGGCGGCCAGCGGAATAGCCAGCAGCGCCCCGGCGATGCCGCCGACCTGGGTGCCGGCCAGAATGGCCAGGAAAACCGTCATCGGCGACAACCCGACCGCGCCGCGCATGACGCGCGGCACCAGAATCGTGTTTTCGGCCAATTGCAGCGCGACCACAAAGAGGGTGACCATGAGCGCCTTGTCCCACCCTTGGGTAAGCGCCACGACCACCGCCGGTACGCCGCCCAGCCACGGTCCGAGGATGGGGATGATCTCGGTGACGCCGGCCCACAACCCCAGCAGCGGCCAAAACCGAATCCCCATCACCCCGTAGCCGATAGTGGCCGCCGAGCCGATCACCAGGCAGAGCACGAGCTGGCCGCGCAGCCAGTCGCCCACCTTGCCCTCGACGCTGTCCCACAACCGGGACACCCGCGGGCGTGATTCCATCGGCAGCTGCAACAGCACGACCCGGCGCAACCACGCCTTCTCCATCAGATAATAGAAGGCGATGACGAAGATGCTGAACAGGCTGACGATGCCGCCGCCAACGCCGGTGATGACCCCCAACGCGGCCTCGCCGGGTAGGCCGGTGATGCGGGCCTGCTCCGGGTTCTTCACCAGATCGACGCCGCGTCCCAGCAACTCCTGACCCGGCCCGTTCAACAGCGCGTTGGAGCTATGCGCCCAGGCGTCTTGCAGAGCACGCAACTGCTCCGGCATCTGCGCGCGAAACACCGCGCTCTGATCGCGAATCACCGGAGCGAGCAGGGTGAACAGGAGCGCTACCCCGCCAATGAACGCCGCGTAGATGATGAGGATGCCGATCGGCCGCGGTGTTCGTCGCTGTTCCAGCAGGTGCACCGGGCGCTCGATGACCGTGGCGAACACGATCGCCAGCAGCACCAGCACCACCAGCACCTGAATCTGGTAGAGCAAATACCCCACGATCAGCGTGATGAGCAGGCTGATCGGCGTCAGACCGGGGCGACGCTCGCGCGGCGGTTCCGGCTCAGCGGTGCGAACCGGGGCTCTCAGCGATGCCGGCGCGGGCGAGGTGAGCGCATCGCGCGGGTCGTGCGGGGCTCCGCTCACGGTCGCTCCCGTCCGTATCCGGCCGTGGCTAGCGGGCAGCGGGCAGCGGCGCTGTCCGCCACCACTTCGGATCGAACGGATCGACCCGCTGACGTTGCTCGGCGGGCGACAGCTCGTTCCAGGCGGTCGTGAAGGAGAAGTACTCCCGACCGTCCACCACCATGCGGCGGGCCGTGCCGAAGGGCTTGTTCACCGCGAAGATCTCGCGCGGCGGCTTGGAGATGACCTCGGTCTGGAACCAGCCGTGCTCCGGGCAGCGACCGGCATGCAATTGCCAGGTCAGGTCGTGGGTGACGCCGCCGATATCGCGCACCATCGTCTCGACGAGCGCGCCGCCGCATACCGGACAGCGCATTGGCGTGCGAACTCCCAAGTGATCGCGCTGAAACGTCGTGTTGTCCATGCGAACGCTCTGGCTCCCTGCTGCCGAACCCGGGGTCGGTCGCCGACGCCTCGTGCCGCGCGAGGCGTCGCGTACTGCCGGGAGTGTAGCATCCGGGCGCGGCGGCACGGCGGTCGCGCTACAATCGGGTTTCGACCACCCGAATCGACTGGCTGACAGGCGCGACAGCATCGCGCAGGGGGCGAGCATGGCGGACCAGGACGTGATCGACGGCTTGATCGCGACGTATCGCGACCTCAATGCGAAGGTGCGCCCGCTATCGGAAGAACGCCTTCGGCTCGGGGAACCGCAAGACACCGTGCGCGGTGTGGTGACCCGTCTGCGCGACGATGAGCTGCGTTTTTCTCAGGCGCTGAAGGACAGTCTGACCGGCGTCCCCATCCCGAACTTGTTCGGCGCGGATGCGCCAGTGCTCGCCAACGAGCGCGCGGATGAGGCCACCTCCAGCATCCTCGCCCAGTTCGGCACGGCGCGGGAATCGACGCTGGCTATGCTGCGCGCCCTCGACCCCACGCAGTGGGACCACCAGTCGAACGGCACGCCCTCGGTGCGGGCGCGCGCGCGCGAACTGCTGGCGAACGACCGCCGCTGCATGGAGCGCATCATCTCCTTGCTCGGCTCGCCGGCGTAACCGGCAGCGCACGCCGCTGCGTCGCGAGCGGACGACCAACACGAGCAACCCGCTTCCCCAGGGTCCGGGCTGCCCGGCCCTCGCGTCGCATGCTGATTCATTCTCCGGCGCACGACCCCCGGAGCGCCGCGTCGGCGCCCCACTTGCGAGAGCCCCCCTTCACATCTCGGTGCGTTCGGCGGCTGCGCTGAAAAATCCCGCCGGATTTCCGCTTTGGGGGTATCGCCATGGTCCGCCAATGTTCGTCGATCCGCGTGCTCGCGCCGAGTCCCGCACTGGCTTGGGCTGCTGATGTAGAGGTTTTTTGGTGGCATGCACGAGCGGCGTCGGTCGCGGTGGCGGCGTTGCTGTTGGCCAACCTCGCGATCTCATCCGATTCGCTGTGGACCGCGCGAGTTGCCGCGATCTGGGGCGCGCTGCTGCTGCTTCACCTGAGCGTGTTGTCCCTGGCGGCTGCCCGGACCGACAGCTCCGAGGCGGCGGCCCGGGCGGGTGTTTCTGAAATCGGATCCAACCAACCGGCTGCCGTGCCCGCCCCCGCCGGTCCCCCCGCACAGCCGCTCGCAACTGGCTCAACACCTGCGGTGGAGGATCGGTTGCTCGCCGTCGCCCATGTCGCAAACGCCGCTGTTTCGGACGATGTGGCGGCGATCTGGCGAGCGGCGACCTTGCCCGCCGATCGACGCGACTTTTCAGTCACCTGGGGCATCGCGCGCCCGGTCGAACCCTTGGCCCAGGCCGTGACGCGGGAGTCGACTCCGGAGGAAGCGGCGACGCCAGGTTGGCCGGGCGCGCTGGATCTGGTGGCCGACCCATTCAGTTACCCCGGCGCGCCGGCATGACGTCGTGCCGTCCGGCTATTGACCCTGCCGCTCTTGTAGCGTGACCTGCGCGGTTCCTTTCTGGCTGCCCCGCAGATAATCGACGGCGATGGTTTCGCCCGGGTGGGCGGCGAAGAGCGCCTCGGTGAAGTTGGTTTTGGCGTCGATCGTGCGCCCACCGAGCGCGACGATGATGTCGCCCTGCTGTAACCCGGCCTTGTCAGCCGGGCCGCCCGGCACAACCGCCTGCACGTAGGCGCCGTAGTTGGCCGGCAAGCTGTAGACGCTGGCCAACTCGGGCGAGATCTCGGTGTACTGGATGCCGAGATATGGGTAGCTGACATGTCCCGATTCGATCAATTGACGGGTGATGCTGACGACGGTGTTGGAAGGGATGGCGAAAAACAGCCCTTGCGCCGGCACGCCTGCCGGCGTCTCTGGAATGCCCAGCGTGTTGACTCCGATGACCCGGCCGTGCAAATCGAACAGGGGACCGCCGGAGTTGCCGGGATTGATCGCCGCGTTATGCTGGATCAGATTGGAATAGGCCGGCTCGCCCTGCGCGGCGGCTCCCGGGAAGTCGCGATTGAGCGCGCTGACAATGCCGTTGGTGACGGTGCCGGTGAATTCTCCCAGCGGCGAGCCAATGGCCAGCACCGGTTGGCCGACCCGCAACTGGTCGGAATCGCCAAAGGCCACCCAGGCCGGGACGTCGCCGCTCATCTGGACAACCGCGAGATCGCTGAGCGGGTCGGCGCCGATCAGTTTTGCCTGGCGCAGCGAACCGTCGGAGAGAATCACCTCGAAATCATCACCGCCGCGCACGACGTGCTCGTTGGTGACGATGTGCCCCTCGGGATCGATAATGAACCCCGTGCCGCGACTGGCTTCCTGCAACTGCT
Organism: Thermomicrobiales bacterium; assembly: GCA_020847015.1. Taxonomy (GTDB): domain Bacteria; phylum Chloroflexota; class Chloroflexia; order Thermomicrobiales; family UBA6265; genus CADCWF01. The sequence goes on from JADLCW010000309.1 coordinate 9,732, forward strand.
GGTTCAAATTGTTGCCCACCAGTTGCCGGTTGATCACGGTGACGACGGCCGGCTGCACCTCGGCGACGACATCCACCGTGCTGAGATCCGGCTCCGCCGATGCGGCGACGAGCGCCTCGGTTGGGGGCGGCGGAGCCAGAGTCGGAGTAGGTGTAGGCGCCGCGGCGGGCGCCTGGTTTTCGACCGGCGCAAAGATCGGCGTTGGTGTCGGCGGCGCCGATGCGGTCGGCTCGGCGGGCGCCTGGCTCAGATCCTGCGGCCCGCAACCGGTCAGCGTCAGTGCTGCCCCGAGAACCGAAACCGCCAACCACCTTGCGCGCATGGGGTCCCCCGCCGTTCGCTACGCCGCGCGCCTACGATCCCGCCGCCTGCGGGGGCGCATCGATGAATGGTACGGCGCATGCCGCGCGCCATCACCTCAGCGAGATGCGGGAGGATTGCAATGAGCGACGATGCGCCGCCGCATGAAGATGACGCCTGGCGCGAGCGGGTGCGCGAGGCATGGGACGGTCGTGCGGCGAGTTGGGATGAAACAGCTTCGGCCAACGCATCCGCGCCCGACCGCGCCGCCGATCTCGACCGTACGATCGACGCGCTGGGACTACGTCCGGGAGATCGGGTGCTCGATGCCGGCTGCGGCAGCGGTCACTGGGCGATCGCCTTCGCCGAGCGCGGGCTGAAAGTCACCGCGCTGGATCTCTCGCCGGAACTGATGCGTCTGGCGATGGCCCACGCCGAGCGGCGGCGAGTCGCGGTCGAGTGGCGGTTGGGAGACCTCGCCCGTCTGGACGATCCGTTCGCCGTTTACCGCGCGATCCACTGCCGGACCGCGCTCCAGTTCGTGCCGGATGTCCCGGCTGCGTTGCACGATTTTCGGCGCGTGTTGCGACCTGGCGGACGGCTGCTGGCGAGCGTGCCGGGGGCGCTCTCGCCCATCTATCGCGGCTCCTGGCGACGCCACCTGCGCGTAGAACCGCCGGCGGTGAATTGGCTGGCGCCATGGGAACTGGAGCGACTGCTTGGATTTGCCGGTTGGATCATCCGCGAGGAATGGGGCGAATACGGCCGCGATCTCACCGGCGAGCCGAATGCATTCCAGCCTGGCGCGCTGGCCGATCTCGATCGCCGTCTGCGGCAAGCCGCCGCCACAACCTGGACCTTTATCGCCAGTTGACCGAGCGTCGGGTTGCGCCGATACGATTTGCCTGCCACCTCCCCGCCGTACTATGACCGTAGTGTCATGCGGCGCCATGGGGCATTGGAGCGAGTCGCGTCCCGCCGCGAGGCAGAGGAAGGTGTCAACCATGAACGACTCCGCTGGTCGCGTGCGGCGCGGTTCCCAGTCCGGGCGACGGGCAATCGCCGCCGCGCGGATGCAGCCGGCCGATCCGATCGGAACCACGAGAGCGAACCCGGTTCCCCTCGGCGAAGAAGTCGGCGCCGGCCCGGTCGCGCTCACCGTACTGGAGGTCGTCGTTGGGGAAGCCGCAACGGCAGATTTGCTGGAGGCGAGCGCGACGAACAGCCCGCCGCGAGATGGCGTCGTCTTCGTGCTGGCGCGTGTCTCCGCGCGCAACACCGGCCCGACTCCGTTGCCCATCTCCGATGACGACTTCGCTCTTACCGGGAACTCGGGACTGGTGCGCCGCTTTCTTGGGGCGCAGCCGCCGGAGCCGGCGCTGACCGGCGCGCTGGAGCCGGGGCAAACGCGCGAGGGCTGGCTCGCGCTCAGCGCGCCCGCCGACGAAACCGACTTGCTGCTGATCTTCGACAGCTTGGCGCTGCCGGGTAATTGGGCGGTGCGCTATCTCGCGCTGGAGCGTGACGCGGCGATCGCCGACCCTGCGCCGCTGGCCGTGTCGAATGGCGCGGGAGTCGACCCGGCCAGACCAGCCGGCGTCGGCGAATCGGTGGTCACCGGCCAGTGGCGCCTGGAACTGCTGGAAACGGCCGTCGGCGCGGCGGCGTTCGATCTGGTGGACTATCGCACCGGCGCGCTGGAGATCGACGACTCCACCGGCGCCAGCGATGGCAGCGTGTGGCTGGCGCTGCGCTTCCGGATCGCCAATGTCGGGGCCGGGCCGGCGACATTCCCGGTCAATGCGTTCGCGCTCGCCGATCCCGCCGGGACCGCGCTGTTGGATATGACCACGCTGACTCCGCCCAAGCCCGATGCCGCCGGCGACTACTTCCCGGGCGCCGAGCGCGAGGGGTGGGTCGCGTTCGACGTGCCGCAGGAGGTGCAGCCGGTGCTGGTGCGCTTTCTGCCCTACGCGCACACGGAACCCGTTCCCGACCCCCGCTACTTCGCGCCGGGATGAGGCCGGCGCGTCGCTAGGTCAGCTCGCGCGCCACATGGATGCCATTCAGCGCCATGTGATAGAGAAACACCCGGTGGAAGAAATCGCCGGGGTGGGGCATCACCCCAGCCGGAGTCAGACTCGGCGGCAAATCGTAGGTGTCCACGACATTGACCGGCGCGACGACCTCGATCCCGGCGATATTGCGCGCGTTGGCGCGCAACCGCAGATGCATCGCCAACTGGTAGACACACAAATCGGTGCAGTCGCCGACCACGATCGCCGTGCGCAGATCGGGGTGGGCGTCGAGCCAGACATCAAATTCAGTCGCATGCCCCGGCGCCAGCGAGTTCTTCTCGATCGTGGTGAAGCGGTCGGCGAACGGCAGCGCCGCCAGTTCCGGTATCGCCTCCGCCTCCGCAGTGCCGCGCACGCAATGGATCGGCCAGGCGTCGAACTCGGGCGCTGCCGGATCGTGGGTGTCCTGAACCAGCACGAACTCGCGCACGCCCAGATCGTGCGCACGGCGAAACAGATCGACGACCGGCCCGGTCAGTGCGTCGACGCGCGGCGAGGCAAGATTGCCGACATCGCAGAAGCCGACGATCATGTCGGCGCTGAAAATCGCGGTCGCGGCTGGATCGGCTGCGACCGCGGCCAGCGGGCGCGGCTGCAGGCGCGCGAACCAGTCGTCAATGAAGCCCGGGACGATGATCGCCGGGACAGCTGGGAGAGGGGATATCATCGGGATGGCTCCTTCTTGCACGCGGCGCGCATCAGCCGAAACCGCGCCGTCGTCTCGTCAGGATGCCAGCGTGTCATCGTTGGCGCGCAGGGTCGGCTGCGTGATGCCGTGCGGCCGACGCCCATATACCGTAGGCGCTCGGCGCGCCCAGGGTCAACGGCGCCGGCGCGGCGTGATCCGGCGGCGCACTATCCCTCCTCGCCCCAGACCGGCCGCTCCAACCCAAAGAAGCCTGCATAGTCGGATGGTTCCGGCGGCGTCCAGCCCCGCAGCAAGGTCTTCGGCGTGCGACGCACTTCGATCCCGATCGGACGGCAGGTGGGCAGCGGGTCGCCGGCCTCCGGACCCCACAGCGGAACCGACAGATCGCCGCCGGGACAGGTGGAGACGGCGCAGAGCAAATCGATCTCGGCGAAAAATTCGAAGTAGTCGCCCTGCCTGGCTGGCGAAGCCTTCATGAAATAGCGCCCGTCGGTGTCGAGCCCGGTCACCTGGAAGATATTGAGCACATCGTGCACATCCGACTCGTTGAGATGCCACGGCAGCACGGCGCGGGTCAGGTTGCTGTGGCAGTTGAAATTGAACGTCTCTCCGGTCAGCAGTTTCGTGACGTAGGGATCGCAGCGCGAACCGAGCAGATCGTGACAGCGCCCGCCGTCCGCATCCACACCGTAGCGGATCGTCTCCTCGATGACCGTCGCCATCGGCCGCAGGTAGGGCAATACCGACCAGAGCCGATGGCCGACCGTGAGGTGGGTCGATTCCAGTTGGCGGGTGCGGGCCGCCCAGAACCGCTCGCGCGGGTTGTGGAGATTCCAGCAGTTGAAATCGACCACTTGCGGTCCCGCGATGGTGACGACGCGGCAGGTGCTGCCGGCCGGGACCTCCCAGGCGTAGCCGGATCGAATGGGCACGACCGCTGTCTCGTCCGGCGGGCGCGCCGCGGCGTCGGCGGCGATCCGAGCGTACAAGGCGCGATCCGGCGCAATGCTGGTCGGATCATTCGGCAAGTAGGTCCAGGGAGCGGCCATCGTGACTCCTTCGCTGCGGCGTCGGCGTGCGATCCGCTCGGCATCGCCGGTTTGGGGAGCGGACCGGGACGCTATCGTCGCACGGCAGGGGCGGTTGCGGCCCGCTCACGTCTCCGGCGCGGGCCGCGCCCGGTTCAACCAGCGCCATGCGGCGAAGAGCGCGAGCACGATGATGCCGGCGAACCCGTAGGCGGTCAGCCAGCCGCGCCGCTCGGCCAAGGCGCCGAAGGCGGGGAAAGCCCAGATCATCGTCACCGAGTAGAGGAATCCCTCCACCGAAAGGATCGTGGCTCGTTGCGCC
>JADLCW010000310.1 GCA_020847015.1 Thermomicrobiales bacterium
AGCGCGTCCAGTCCGTCCCGGCGAGCGATGCGGGCCAGGGCGACCGTGTCGGCATAGGCGGCGACCGCGGCGTGGTCGACCCAGTAGGCGGCGATCGTGGTCATGGCTCGCCCTCCGCCGGCAGGAAGGGACAGCTGCGCCCCCACGACGAGGCGCAGATGTCATCGACGAAGGCGGCGGGCACCTTCACGCCCGGCCGGACCAGGCAGGCGATCTGCCGCCCCCGGATGGCGAGCGCGATCGTCGCCATCACCTGACGCGCGCGCCAGGCCCGCACTTGAGGCAGGCTGACCGCCTCGCCGTCGATGCGTAGATGTGGACAGACGTGATTGCGCAGGCGGCGCGGCGCGTAGGCGATCGCGCCCGTCGACGCGCTCACCGGACCACCGGAACCACGGCGAGCGCTAGCAGCAGCACCGCGATGATGCCGAGCAAGAGCAGCCCGTCAGCGATGTGCCGGCAAATTGCTTGCAGGGTACGCCGGGTTGTGTCAGACTGGCTGCGGTGTAAGCCCCGCCTGTGGCCCGGTTGTCGGCTCATGACGACCGGGCCGTTCTTCGTCTGGTTCATGCCGCCGCCTCGAGCCGATAGCGCCGATCCAGCCGGCGGAGCGGCGTGACGTCGGGCGTCTCCTGGAGCGAGCCGGTGAGCGCCTGCGCGATAGGGAGCGCCTCGGCATGGTCGGCGTCCTCGGCGTCGTTAAGCGCCTCGAGCCGGACGTGGATGGCGAGCAACTCCGCCGCCTCGCGCCGGGTCAACCCGCCCTCGACCAGCCGGGCGCTCAGCGCCTTCGCGCGCTGGAGCAGCGCCAGTTCGTAGGGGTCGGCGTCGACCCGATCGGCAGCGAGCGCGGCGACGTTCTCGCTCGCCCGCTGCTGCAGGGCGCGCAGTGGTGCTGGCATAGATCCCTCCTCTGTGCTGGGCATCCCGGCGTTCACCGCGCTGCGGCGGCGCTGGAGCGATCGGACGCTCACAGCCGCTCTCGCCGGTACGTGCCGTCGATCAGGCCGTCGTAGTAGCCGCGGCCGCAGCCCCGGTCATAGGCGCGCCAGGCGGCGACGACCGCGACCAACAGGCCGACCATCAGCCCGAGCAGGCAGCCGGCGATCAGCTCGATCACGGTATCGCCTCGATGCCGAGATGGGCGGCGATCATCGCGCAACCTGCCGCGCCAGGCTGGCCGTCCCGCTCGACGGCGCATCCTGCCGGGGCAGGTCGACCAGGTGCAGCAGCATCTCGCCCAGCCGCACCGTGCGGAGGGTGCCGTGGTCGAACACCACCAGGTCGCGGCCCGGCGCGACACTCACGTCGAACACTGGCAGATCGCCCAGGTGGACGCGGAATCGGCGGTTGGGGTCATAGTCGCCGTGCGTGTACAGCTCGAACCGCGCATCGCTCGCCAGGTCGCCGAAGCTCTCCCGGAGCAACTGCGCGGCCTTGGCGTTGTACTCGCGGATGACGGCGCTCCGCTGCTCGGCGGCGGCGGCATGATCGGCTTCGCGCTTGGCGAGCAGCATCGCGATGCGATCGTCGAGCGCGCTCATGGCGCAACCTCCAGCGGCTGCTCGAACTCGGCCCACCGGACGACCGGAAACCCGGCGGTCGCGGCGGGGCGGCAGACGCCGTGCCAGGGCTGTGACGCGGCCAGGTCGGCGTCGTGGACGGCGAGCGCGGCGATCAGCCGGTCGTACTGCTCGCGGGCGGCGTGCCAGTCGGTGCGGCCGGCGAAATAGCGGCTGCGCCCCGTCCGGTCGTGGTCGTAGCGGTGCGCGGTCATCCGGGTGGAGGCCGCTTCGACGATCCGCGACTGGTAGGCGAGGCAGTCGAGCAACCGGAGGACGGGGGTCATCGCCCCGCCTCCAACAGTGCCAGCCGGCGGTCGATCTCGTCCTCGGCGTCGCGCACCGCGCTGCGGGCGATCGCGATCTGGCGGTCGAGGTCGCTGCGATAGGCGTACGAGCGCCCGCCCGACGCCTTGCGCTCGTCGAGCAGGGCGCGGAGGGCGTCGCGCTCGGCGCGCCAGTAGGCGACCGAATCGGCGTGCAGCGCGAGCAGCTCGCGCTCGCGTGGGGTGAAATGTGCTTGAGTGAGGACCATCTCCGTGCTACCCTTTCTGCGGACTATCTCCGTCCGCTGCCCCTCGGTGTGTGCTGCACCGGGGGGCGTTCTTTTTAGGCGGCGTTCCCGAGCAGGGCGCGCGGGATGCCAAGAACCTCTGCGGCGGCGTCAGCCGTCGCCTGGCGGAGCCGCCGCCGCCCGGTGAGCTGCTGGTAGAGCGTGATGTGGTGCACCTGCATTCGCCTGGCCAGCCAGGTCACCGTCGAGCCGCGATCGCGCAGCACGGTGAGGATGACGATGCCCGCGGGCGTCGGTTGGAATTCCCCGAATTTACCGAACTTCATACGGTCATCATACACCAGTATCCCGAGTTACGCAATAGGCAAAATGCGGGATACTCGCCATTATCGGGAACATGGCGGGCGATGGACAAGAACCGCAATAAAGGTGTTACAGTCGCGATATGCTGATGGTCATGGCGAAGCGACCGGCAGACTGGGACCACGGATTTGCCGACTGGGTTCGGTCACTCATGGTGGACGCGCAGGGCCGTCCGCTTTCATCGAATGCGTTCGCTGAGCGCATCGGAAGCGAAAGCGAGACGGTGCTGGCGTGGCTCGAACGAGGGCAGCGACCCCGGCGGGCGATGTTGAGCAAACTGGCGGTCTATGCCGGCATTCCCGAACTGGACGCCCTGGCGATGGCCGGGTATGCCACGCCAGCAGATGAGGAACGATCGCCATACGTCGCATCGGCAGCCGATCTGCGCGAGCTGGCGGCGTTGATCCGCAGGGTCATCACGCCGGCAGTCGATCTGCCCGTGGCCGATCAGCCCGCCTCGGCCAGCCGAGGCGGCGCACCTCCGGTTGGCAGCGACACCGTTGAGTGGTTGCGTGGCCAGCAAGTCATCCTCGTCTCGATCTCCGGCGATTGCATGGACCCGGAGATATGCGCGGGCGACGTGGTGCATGTGGACCGGGGGGTTCTGTTCCCTCAGCTCGGCTCGCGAGTCGCGGTGTTGACCGACGATGGCGAGGTCATGGTCAAGCGGGTTGAGCGCGAGAAGGACCAGTTCGTGCTTGCCGACAATCGCGGGCTGCGCTTTCGCCCTCATGGTGCAGTCATACTCGGCAAGGTCATCGCCGTGACCAAGAGGGTGTAGCCATGCCCGCCTGCCCGAGCTGTCAGGCCCAGAACGTCGCCGGCGCGCTCTTCGCTGCCGCGATCGCGCTCGGCGTCTCGGCGCAGCAGCCGACGCGCTCCTACATCCCGCTGACGTCGCTGGAGCGGCTGGTGAACGCCACGCACACCGCGACCGCGCCGCCGTCCAGTTCACGGACGCCCACCGCCACGTCGACCACCAGCGCGGCGACGGCGACTTCGACGACCGCCAGCGGCAGTGTGACCGCGACCCGGACGGCGACCGCCAGTCCGACGGCGACGCTCGGGGCGAGCTGCCATCCGAGCTACCCGGATTTCTGCATTCCGCCGCCGCCGCCGGACCTCGACTGCAGCTCACCAGGGCTCCGCAATCTGCCGGGCTACCGCGCGCCGTTCCGGGTCATTCACACTGTGTCGAACCCCGACCCGCACCGGCTCGACGGCGACCGGGACGGGACGGCCTGCGAGACGGTCTGAGTGCGCATCGTCCGCCACGCCTGCGGTCACCCTCGGACCCTACCGCGACCCGCCCCCAAAGCTGGCCGGCGAGAGCCGCGAAGGCTGCCCGCGCGCCACGGTGCTGCGCGCCCTCGACCGAGACTATCCAGAGAGCGCGGGTCCTCTGGCGGCGGCTTTGTGCCGAGCGATGGAGTGGCAGTGGAGACACTGACATCAGCCGCGCGTCAGTCGTCCACCCTGACTATCGGCCAGTCGCGGTAATTGGGAGGGATTGCCGGCAACGGCTTGATGTGCTCGATGTCTACCGCCACCCTCTCTCCAGCAGCATCGTGCACCAAACGATAGGCGACCACAAACTCCTCGCACTCAAACCACGCGCTGGACCGGACGTAGGGGAAGTGTGGCGGCGCTGGCCGCTTCCGCTGCCCATCCGGAAGAGGATCGGCTTCCAGTTCCCGTAAGCAGCTCAGAAGCCTCTCCTTGGTCGCCGGATCAAGCAGATCGAGCCGAGAGATGATCGGGTCAGGGATGCGGACCTCAGCCGGCAAGCTGATCGAGTGTCCTGAAGTGGCCCGCCGCGATCGCCCGCCGGTTGAGGAGCACCTCGGCACGCGAGCGGAGGCTTTCTGGGGTGAAGAGGGTTGCAAGATCGCCCGTAGCGGCTCTGGTCCCACAGGGCAGATAGTCCGGACGTTCCGTTCGCTCCCCGGTCTCCGGGTAGGCGGCGTACATCGCCGCGAGCGTCTGATCGAACGACAGATCTCTCAGCAAGGCCCGAAGGACTTCGATCAGCGCCAAGGTTTCCGGGGGAGCGCCTCTTTCGGCCACCACGGCGGCGCGCCCGATGAAGGCGACCGTGGGGAAATAGCGCGCTGTCCCACGGATGCCTTTCTGGCCCAACTGTCCGGTTGCGACAAGGGTCTCCAGATCGTCGAGCACGTCAACGCTGTACGTGCCGTACCGATACGGGGCGAAGTCGTACGCCTCTTCGGTGGGCAGTTGTGCGACCTCGCGCAGCAAATAGAGCCCCTTCTGGATGGCAAGCCGATCCAGCGGCTCGGGTGGGTCGCCGTCCGGCGAGGAGTAGGCCAGAAAGAGGGTCAGCCAATCGATGCGTGCCACAGTTCACCGTGCCTCTCTGCACGCGGAAGGCGACTACCAGGCGGTAGTGTAACAAGAATGGTACAACGCACGTGTTGGGAGCGCACCGCCCGGCCGGCACGGGCTCAGAGAGCCTTTTCTGCCTCCCCCCATCGAGGATGACAGGTGCCACGTGGTAACCGTCATTAGGTTAGGAGCAGGGCCGTGATGCGAATTCAAACTGACCCAGAAGCCCATGCACGGTAGTGGGTCAGTTTCAAATCGGGTGATGCAGGCAAGCTGACTGTAGCCGGTTGACTTGGACCACGCCGCCATGCGACAGTTGAGTTATGCCTAAACGCTCAAGCACTAGCAAGACGCCGCGAG
>JADLCW010000311.1 GCA_020847015.1 Thermomicrobiales bacterium
GGTCCGCCGCGGCCGGTAGCGCGCCGTTGCGCCGCAGACAGCTCGCCTTGAGTCTTACCTGACGGCCTGGCTTTCCAGCCGGTTCAGCACCATCAGGCGCGGTTCGGTCATGTCCTCAATGGCGTAGCGCAGCCCTTCGCGGCTAAGACCGGAATCCTTCACACCGCCGTACGGCATGTGGTCGATGCGGTAGGTGGGAATATCGTTGATGATGACGCCGCCCGCCTCGATCGTTTCCCAGGCGTACAGCCCGTGCTCCAGATTGTTGGTGAACACGCCGGCTTGCAGACCGAACTCGGAATCGTTCACCTTGGCGACGGCCTCGCCGAAACTCTTGACCGGGAACAGCGTCACCAGCGGCGCGAACGCCTCGCGCGAGCAGACGAAGCTCTCCGGCTTCGCGTTCTCGATTACCGTCGGCTGGAAGAAGCGCCCTTCGGCTTTGCCGCCGGTGAGCACCCGCGCGCCCTCGGCCACGGCGGCGTCAATCCACTGCTGGCTGCGGCTGGCGGCCTTGTCGTCGATCATCGGTCCGAGATCGGTGGCGCGGTCGAGCGGGTCGCCCATCACGATCTGCTCGGTGGCGGCGACCAGCGCATCGCGGAACCGGTCGTACACCGATTCGTGGATGAAGACCCGCTGCACGGAAATGCACACTTGCCCGGCGTAGGCGAAGGCTCCGGTGCGGACCCGGCCTACTGCGTAGTCGATATCGGCGTCCGCGTCGATGATGACGCCGGCGTTGCCGCCCAACTCCAACACGACCTTTTTCTTGCCGGCCTGCGACTTCATCTCCCACCCGACGGCGGGCGAACCGGTGAACGAGAGCAGCTTGAAGCGATCGTCCTCCACCAGCGCATTGCCCGCCTCGCGGCTCATCGGCAGGACGCTGACGGCGCCCTTGGGCACACCGGCGGCGTCGCACATCTCCGCGAAGAGCAGCATGGTCAACGGGTCCAGAGAGGGCGGCTTGAGCACGATGCTATTGCCGGAGGCAAGCGCCGGGGCGATCTTGTGCAGCGCCAGATTGAGCGGGAAGTTGAAGGGCGAGATGCCGGCGATGGGGCCGATGGGGAAGCGGCGGACGATACCGAAGCGCCCCTTGGAGGAGGGGAGCAAATCCAGCGGCATCACCTCGCCGTCGATGCGCCGGGCTTCCTCGGCGGCGATTTGCAGCGTGAATACGCCGCGGTCGGTTTCGACCTCGGCGTCGCGGATCGGTTTGCCGGCTTCCAGCGCAATGGTGCGCGCCATCTCGTCGCGGCGCCGGCGCAACTGATCGGCAAGCGCTTCCAGCAGATTCACCCGCTCGAAGGTGGGCATCGTTCGCAGTGTCTGGTACGCCCGCTCGGCGGCGACGATAGCCTGCTCCACCTGGTCCGGCGTGGCGTTGAAGGTCGTGGCGATGACCGAGCCGTCGTAGGGGTTGATGACGTCCAGCGGCCGATCGGACTCGACCCACTCCCCGGCCAGATAGATGGGCCGGCGCATTCCCTTGCCGGTCGACTGGACGGGGGCGGGCTGAACGGTGGTCGCCATGATGTGTCTCCTCTCGCGCGGGCGATCGTGCGTACCGATGCTATGCGGGATGATACGACACCCACGCGAATGGCCCCCGGGAGTTATCCCGGGGGCCATTCGCGCGCGGGGGGAATGCGGAGCGTCGAGCGGGCTAGCGGCGGTGATTACCGCCCTTGTGGTTCTTGTGCTTGCCTTTTCCGGCTTTCTTGTCTTTCTGAACCTTGATGGCGACGCTGCCGGTGGCGGTTTTGCCGTTCCCGTCTTCCACGATGTAGGTGAAGCCGTCCTTGCCGACGAACTTCTTGTCCGGCGTGTAGTCGAACCCGCCGTCGCGCCGGAGCCTCAGTTTGCCGTGGGCGGGTTTCGTGCCGACGCCCGACACCCAGAACGATGCCTTGTCGACATCGGAGTCATTGGCCAGCACGCCGTTGGTCCTGGTCGTGCGCAGCTTCGTGTCTTGCTTCACCTTGTAGCGATCGGTGTTGGCGGTCGGGCCGGTGTTGGTGGTTTTGATACCCAGCGTCCAGCCGCCGACCAACTGACCGACGTTCTTGGCCTTGTCGTCCTTGATGAACAGTTCCCAGCGGCCGTTGGCCGGCGACAGCGTGAATTGACCGAGTCCCGGACCGGCGGGGTTGGGCGCTGGCCAGCCGAAGAAATCGTCATCGCCGCCGTCGTAGTTCGTGCTCTTGTACGTTCCGCTGGTGAGAATCGTAGTTTCCGGCATGTTGAGCGCCGCGCGATCGTCGATCGTGACCGTGACCGCGTTGATCGCGAAGTCACCGCCGACGTCGGACATGACGATCGCGGCGCGACCGTCCGGCGCCTTGAGCATGATGTCGATATCCGAGGTGTTTTCGTGACGGAGTTGATTCAGCGTCACGGTGACGTACTCGATCTGCCCGGGCATGCCCGAAACGTCGATCGCCGTGCTGTAGGGCGACGCATTCGTCGCGTCGTTGATGGTGAACGTGGTCGTGTTGCTCGGGTTGAAATACGCGCGGTTGCTGGCGTCGGCAGCCGGGCCAACGAAGACGGCCGGAGCGAGCAGAGCGACCACGCCGAGTGAGGGCAGGCCACGCCGGACTATGCGGGGCAAATTCACGTTCTTCCCTCCGTGAAATAAGCGAGTAGTCTGCGCGGTGTGCGACGGACGCCTTCATCAGATCGCGTCTGTCGCGCCGAACCCGAGCGACCCGAAACCGGCGATGTAGGGACAGAATGGCACGAATTCACTGCCGCGTAGCGCAGCGCGTCCGGGAGGATGGTCCCAATTCCGCGTCGAGTAGCACGTATTTTCAGCGACTGCGCGGTATTTTGCGGACGTGGCGTCGTTGGGCGGCAGATAATGGCCGCTCGTATTGTGACACATTGGCTACGCGCCGCAATGTCGCCGGGGGTTGAGGCGGTGCGCCGATACGTACGCCGGTGACGTCCGCCCGGACTAGCCGACGGCCCCGCTCCGTGGCGGGGCCGCCAGGATATGCGGATTCAATCGCGATCGGGATCGCCGCTACTTGGCGCCGCGCAGTGTCCGCGCCTCGCGCGAGTCGGTCCAGCCGTCAGGGATGCCGGCGTAGCGACCGGAGCCATCTTCCCACCAGTTGGGCAGTTGCTGACCGATGGCGGCCAGCTCGACCTTGGTGTAGATCAGCCCGTCGCGCGACAGCGAAGCGAGCTCGAACTCCTCGCTCATGGTGATCGCGTCCACCGGGCACACCTGCGAGCACAAGCCGCAGAACATGCACCGTCCCGCGCGCAGAATGAACTCGCCCAGTTCGCGGTCGCCCTCCTGGGAGGGAACCACATGCATCTCCAGACAGGAGGTCGGGCAGATGCGGGCACACAAGCCGCAGGCCACGCACAACGGTTCGCCGGTTGCCGGATCGGTGCGCAGCGACGGCAGACCCCGGAAACGGGGCGCCATCTTCCGCTGTTCATCGGGGTACTGGATTGTGATTTTGGGCGTCACGAAGCGCTTCAGCGTAACCGCGAAGCCCTTGACCTCATCGAACATGCTCGGGTGATCTCCTTGGGCGCTCGCGCTAGTTGGCCGAAAGCGACGGGGTCAACCCAGCCAGCCCCTCGGCGCCCGGAACGAGAATCGGCGTGCCGGATTCCCGGAACGAGCCGGTTGGCACGTTGATGCCGCCGCGCTCCAGACGGGCGTAGCTGATGCCGCCGTAGCCCGGCACAACCCGGGCGATTTCGCCCATCACCTGCGAAGGGTGGCGCGCTTCCAGCCCGTAGCCCATGCGGTTGGCGATGCGGCGCAAGATGTCCGAACCGCTCTTTGCTTCGCCCATGGCCGGGATCGCGGCGCGCAGGCGCTGCACGGTGCGGTCGAAATTGGTGAACGTGCCGTCTTTCTCCATGAACATGGCCAGCGGCAGCACCAGATCGGCCAGCGCGCCCAGCGGCGTATCGGCGTAGTGATCGGCCACCACCAGGAACTGCAACTGCGGCAGCACCTCCATTAGCCGCTCGTGCACCGAGGCAAAGCGGCCGCCAACGCTGTTCTCGATATACATCGCCGTCACCTGACCGGAGGCGATGGCGGCGATCAAGTCGTCTATCGCCAGCCCGGCGCCCGAGGGCATGGCGCGCACCGGCACGAAGCCATTGCTGGTGGTGGCGCGCTCGCCCCAGCGAGCCAGCCAACCGGGTTCGAAGCGGGAACGCAGCTCGGTGTCGGCGATGTCGCCGCCGCCCGGCAAGCGGCGCGGATGCGCGCCCATGTCGGTGACGCCCTGGTAGTTGGACGGGCCACGCAGGTTGGCGATGCCGCCGCCGGCCCGGCCCAGGTTTCCGGTCAGAATGGCGAGATCGATGCAGGCAGTAGCGATAGCTCCGGCCTCGGCGTCAGCGTTCAGATGCGCGGCCGTCTGATAGAGCAGCGCTGGTGGATAGCCGTCTTCTGGTCGCGCCGCGCCGTCCGGCAACCCGCCGGTGGCGTAGAGCGAGGCTGCCTGCTGGATGTCCTGCGGCGCGCACCCGGTTTCGGCGACGACCCGGTCGAGACCGGCGTCGGCCAGCTTCGCGCTCCAGCCGGAGAATCCGGGCCGGGCCGTCAGCGCTGGGTCGGCCAGCTCCAGATCGATAATCTGGCGAGCGATGCCGCGTAGCAGCAGCGGCGTCGTACCCGGGTTCGGCCTCAGCCAGACGACGCCGCGGCGCGCCAGCGGGTATTCATCCTCGCTGATGACGGCGTACTTGGCCTCGCGGTAGATCAGTGAGTTGTAGAACCAGTAGGAGGCCACCGGTTCGGTCTTGCCGATGCTGGGGCCGACCACCAACCCCGCCTTCACATCGGTGAACAGCTCTTGCATGTTGTTGGTGCTGGCGATGTCGCGCCCCAGACCGGTGGTCACGGCGCGCTCGACGGCGATCTGGCTGGGAGTCAGCAGCCGGTCGATGTTGGGACTGCCCATCACCGCGCGGGTGAACTGCTGCAGCAGATACGCTTCCTCGTTCGTGGCGTCCGGCGAGGCGAGCGCGGCGAAGCGGGCGCCCTGGTGGTGCGCCAGACTCTCGGCCGCCAGCTCGACCGCGTCTTCCCAGGTGATCTCGTAGGCTGAAGCGCCGGCAGTCGCCCGGTCGCGCACGGCGGGGTAGTAGAGTCGCCCCTGGTGCTGCACCTGCTCGTGACCCCAGCGGCCGAATTCGCAGGTGTAGCCGTGGTTGACGCCCCGCTCCCAAAGGTGGGTGGCGCGGCGGGCGATGCCCCGGTTTGCTTCCACGTTGATGGTGCAGCCGACGTCGCAGAAGCCGCAGATCGTCTCGGTGCTGTCCAGTTCCCACGGGTGATGACCGAAGTGGCGGTCGGTCATCGCGCCGACCGGGCAGACGGCGATGCACATCCCGCAGTGGGTGCAGTTGGTTTCGGTCAGATCCTCGCCGTAGGCGGGGGTGATGGTTGCTTCCAGCGCCCGGTTGGCCGACTCGATGGCGGTGACGCCGATCATCTCATCGCAGACGCGGGTGCATCGATTGCACATGATGCACCGGTCCCACTTGTAGTCGATCAACTCGCTGAAGTGGGTGTAGGGCTGACTGAACTTGGGTCGCCGGTAGGGGTTGGTGTTGACGTTGTGGAGGAAGGTGTTGTCCTGCAGATAGCACTCGCCCGACTTGTCGCAGGTGGGGCAATCCAGCGCGTGGTCGATCAGATACATTTGAAGGATGAACTGCCGCGAATCCATGACCTCGGGGGTGTGGGTGAGCACCTCCATGCCCTCGCCCAGCGGGGTGGCGCACGATTCGATGAGTCCGCCCCGGCGCCCGAGAATCTCGACGGTGCAAATGCGGCACGATCCCCACGGCCGCATCAGCGGCTGAAAACACAGGTTGGGGATCTCGATGTCGGCCATGCGGGCGGCTTCGAGGATGGTGGTGCCGGCCGGGACTGTCACGTCCAGCCCGTTGATCTTGCCGGTGACCATCTTTTGCTCGGTGCGGGTGGTCGCAACCATCGGTCCTGCTCGCCTCTCCGTACCCGTCGCCCCACGCCCTCGCCGGCCGCATTCGGCAGGTTCTCGGGGCGAAACTGGGCCGATTTCTCCGCCGCGAGTCTACCATAGGGGTCTGCGGGACCCGGCCGAGGCGCCGGGATTGCGCCCGCGGGCGTGGTACAATCCGGCAGTTTTGCCCGGCTCCTCATGGTCGGATCAGTCGAGAGCGCAAGGCGGGGAAGCGTGGCCCGAAACGGCGAGCGGCACTACGAAACAGTCATCGGTCTCGAGGTCCACGCTCAGGTGCTGACCGCCTCCAAGATGTTCTGCGGCTGCTCCGCGCACTACGCCGATGCGCCGCCGAACACCCACGTTTGCCCGGTGTGCGGCGGCTTTCCAGGTGCGCTGCCGGTGATGAACCGAGCGGCGGTGGAGAAGATCGTCCTGACCGGGCTGGCGCTCAATTGCGATGTGCCCGCTTTCTCCAAGATGGACCGCAAGAACTACTTCTATCCCGATCTGCCGAAGGGGTATCAAGTCTCCCAGTACGATCTCCCGCTGTGCGTCGACGGCTTCCTGGAGCTCGCCGTTGATGGCGAGATGCGTCGCATTGGCATCACCCGCGTCCATGCCGAGGAAGACACCGGTCGCCTCGTCCACCGCCGCGAGCATGGCCGCGAGGTGAGCCTGGTCGATCTCAACCGGTCCGGTGTGCCGCTGATGGAGATTGTCGGCGAGCCGGATTTGCGATCGCCGGAAGAAGCGCGGGAGTATCTCGTTGCGCTACGGCAGATCTTGCGCTATATCGGCGTCTCCAGCGGCAACATGGAGGAAGGCGCCTTCCGCTGCGACGCCAACATCTCTGTGCGCGAGATCGGCGGGCCGCTGGGAGCCAAGGTCGAGATCAAGAACATGAACTCGTTCCGCGCGGTGGAACGAGCGCTCCGCTATGAAGAGGAGCGCCAGCGCGCCATCCTCGATGCCGGCGACAACGTCGCGCAGGAGACGCGTGGCTGGGTCGAGGATCGCGGCGTCACCGTCGGTCAGCGCACCAAGGAGCAGGCGCACGACTACCGGTACTTCCCGGAGCCGGATCTGCCGCCGCTGCACGTCTCGGCCGAGATGGCGGCCGCCGTGCGCGAACGACTGCCGGAACTGCCGATGGCTCGTCGTCAGCGCCTGCGGGAGCGTTTCGGATTCGCCGCCGCCGACGCCGCGCTCTTGACCGCCGAGCGGGAAGTGGCCGATATTTTCGAGGCGGTGGTCGGCGCGGAGGGCGACGGTGAACGCGCCCGCACCGCGGCAAACTGGATCGTCAACGACATCTCGGGTCTGCAACGGGCGCGCGGGCTGCCGCCGGAGCAGTTGCCGCTGGATGTCGAGCAACTCCGCGACCTGCTCGATGTGGTGGGCGAGGGAGCATTGACGACCCGCGCCGCCAAGGAGCTGCTGCCGGAAATCGCGCCCGGCGAGCGCCCTCGCGACGCCGCGGCCCGGCTCAATTTGCTGGCGCTCGACGACGAGGCCGCCGTACGCGACGCCGCGCTGGCCGCCATTGACGCCTTCCCTGCCGCCGTGGCGGATTACGCCGGCGGCAAGACGGCGGCGATCGGCCGCCTCATCGGCGAGACGATCAAGCGCACCGGCGGGCGCGCCAAACCGGACCAGGTGCGACGCCTGCTCGAGGATGAGCTGAGCCGCCGCTGACATTCAGCGATCCAGTAAGACACGCTCGCCCGCGCGGGCGGCGGCAAAATGGGGTTTGCCATGACCCCGGCGGAGGCAGCACGACGATGACCCAGCACGCGCAGCTCCCAGAGCTGTCGCCTTCCACCGACAGCAACCTGTTTGCGGTTGCCGTCGAGCAGCTCGACATCGCGGCCAACGTCATTGGTCTGGATGACGATATGCGGCGCATCCTCAGCCACTGCCAGCGCGAGCTGACGGTCAACTTCCCGGTGGAGATGGACGACGGGTCGGTGCAGGTGTTCACCGGCTACCGCGTGCAGCACAACGCCAGCCCTGGCCCCACCAAGGGGGGCATTCGCTACCACGAAAGTGTCGATCTCTCCGAGATCAAGGCGCTGGCGATGTGGATGACCTGGAAATGCGCGGTGGTGGGGCTGCCGTTCGGCGGAGCCAAAGGCGGCGTCACCGTCAACCCCAAACAGCTATCCGGCAACGAGCTGCAAAACCTGACGCGCCGCTTCACGACCGACATCTCGCTGCTGATTGGGCCGCACAAGGATATTCCCGCTCCCGATGTCAACACCAACTCCCAGATCATGGCCTGGGTGATGGATACCTATTCAATGCACGTCGGCTATGCGGCGCCCGCCGTCGTCACCGGCAAACCGCTGGTGCTCGGCGGATCCGAGGGGCGCACCGAGGCTACCGGGCGCGGGTGCGTGTTCGTCATCGAGGCGGCCGCTCGCAAGCTGGATCTGAATCTGGCCGATAGCGTCACCGTCGTCGAGGGCTTCGGGAATGCGGGGTCGATCTCTGCCGAGCTGATGGCCGAACTCGGGTCGAGAGTTGTCGCAGTCAGCGATTCGCGCGGCGGCATCTACAATCCGGCCGGACTCGATCTGGCGGCGGTCGAGGCGCACAAGGCGCGAACCGGCAGCGTGGTCGAGTTTGCCGAAGCCGATAATATTAGCAATGCCGAGTTGCTGACCCTCCCCTGCGACGTGCTCATTCCGGCCGCCATGGAGCACCAAATCACTGCCGAGAACGCCCCCTGCATCAAGGCGCGGCTGATCGCCGAGGCCGCCAATGGCCCGACCACGCCCGAAGCGGACGCCATTCTCTATGACCGCGGCGTCTTCGTGCTGCCGGATATTCTCGCCAATGCCGGTGGCGTCACGGTGTCCTACTTCGAGTGGGTGCAGGCGCTGCAAGCCTTCCCCTGGACCCTGATCGAAGTCAACCAGCGCCTGCACAAGATCATGGACCACTCGTTCGACGCCGTCTACGGAACCGCCGAGCGCTACGGCATCCACATGCGCACGGCGGCGCTGGTGCGGGCCATCGAGCGGGTCGCGGAACTCACCCGACTGCGCGGCATCTATCCGTAGACGGCGGTTGCGGGGCGGTTTGCTGGCCGGCCCTGCTCCGTCTGGCTCCGACGCGGTATCCTCCAACCCGGCAACCCGATCGCCGCCTACCCGGAGCATCGCCCACCTGTGACCGGACCCGACGCCTCTGACGACCTGGCCGCCGCACCGCGGCCGGGCGATCCGCTGCCGCAGCGCAACGGCGCCCTGTGGCGCGTGCTCTTTTTCGGTTCGATCGTCGCGCTGCTGGTGGTCGTCAGCTTCGGCGTCGGCATGCTGAGCGAGCGCATGCTGTTCGCTGGCGGCGGGCTTCTGGAGCGGACCGGCGTCATCGGCGGGTTGACCACCGATTTCGACCCGGCCGCCAGCGCCTTCCCCCGCTACGCCGAAACCAAGGCATTGCTGCAGGACGAATACCTGTTTCGCCCGACGGACTCCGACGCGGCCGCAACCTTCAGCGCCGAACTTGACCAGGGCGCGATGGCGGGCGTGGCCGCCGTCGCCGCCACCCCGGAAGCGACGCTCGACGACTACCGTCGCGAACTCGACTACGGCGCCGCACAAGGCATGACGGCGGCTCTCGACGACCCATACACGATCTTCCTGGAGCCGGTGGAGCAGGAGCCGCTGGCCGAGCAACTGGAAGGGGAGTACGAGGGGATCGGCGTCTGGGTCGAGCACCCGGAGGGCGAATACCGAATTGTCGCGCCCATTCCCGGTTCGCCGGCCGATGAGGCGGGAATCCAGCCAGGCGACGTGCTGATCGCCGCCGACGGCACGCCGCTTACTGGTCTGCCCGACGATCGCGCCCTGGCGTTGATCCGGGGGCCGGCCGGCACGACGGTGCGACTGACCATCCGCCGCGAGGGCCGGCCGGACGACTTCGATCTCGAGGTCGAGCGGCGCGCCATCGCCATGCCCAGCGTGGTGTACGAACCGCAGGCCGATGGCCGCGTGGCATGGATCTCGATTGGCATCTTCGGCGACAAAACAACCGAACAACTCGATCGGGCGCTCAGTGAGGCCAAAGCGGATGGCGTGCAGGGGATCGTGTTGGATCTGCGCGGCAACGGCGGCGGCTGGGTCACCAGCGCGCGCGAGATGGTCGGTCGCTTCGTGCCCCAAAATCGCGGGCCGGCGCTCTATGAAGACAGCGGGGCCGCCGGCGAGGATCGATTGGAAGCAGAGTCGATCGTTGGCGGCGGTCAGCAGGTGTTCGACTTGCCGATGGCGGTGCTGATCGACGGCGGCAGCGCCAGCGCCTCGGAGATTGTCGCCGGAGCGCTACGCGACTACGACCGCGCCGTTCTGGTTGGGCAACCCAGCTTCGGCAAGGGGCTGGTGCAGCGCGTGCACGACTTCGACGACGGCTCTTCGGCGCGCATCACCTTTGCCCGCTGGTTGACACCGGACAAGGAACCGATCCCTGCCGACGGCATTCGCCCCGATATAGCGGTGGCGCCGCCGCAGAATCCGGACGAGGGCGATGTCCAGTTGCTGGCGGCGGTGAACGAGGTGCTGCGCGCGGCCGGCGAGTCGGAGCTGACTCCGGCGGCGCCGGGCGCCGCGACGCCTGCGGCAAACCTTGCCACCCCGCAGGCCACGCCGGTTGACTGACCGCTCTGGCGTGGGGATGGCCGCTACGCCGCTCGGCTGTCGCCGCGACCGCATCATCCCGCGGGGTTGATATGGGGTAGTTGTCTTGCCATGCCGCTCAGACGCTGCTGCTACCGGGTCATCCTGAGAAACGCAAGAAATCTCACATTTATCGGCCTCATTTGGCCGGAGCACGTGGATTTCTCATCGGATCCGAAGCGGCTTGACGACTCTTCCGTGTCGCGGCGTGGAACCCGGCAACTGACGTTGCCGACAAGAGCGATACCGCCATGGTCGCCAATGCGAGCGACGGCTCCGAATCACGCGCGACGCAATCGTCGCAGGCCGGCGGCCCCGCCGATTGTCGCCAGGCCGCTGGCGAGCAGCAGCCCGGCTCCTGGTGCGCCGGGGCCGGCGCCGGTGCGCGGCACGGCAGTGATCGTGGGACGCGTCGAGCGTGACGGCAGCGACGAACAGGCGAAACCGTCCCCATTGGGATCGAGA
>JADLCW010000312.1 GCA_020847015.1 Thermomicrobiales bacterium
GATCGGCAAGATTCCGGTGGCGGTGGTGGCGATGCTGCTGCTGTTCCTGATTGGGCACATTATTCTGGAATACCGCCCCTTCGGGCGCGATCTCTACGCGGTCGGCGGCAACCGCGCCGCCGCGATCGCCTCCGGCATCGACGCCGATCGGCGAATCCGGCAAGTCTACATCCTGTCGGGAGTGTTGGCCGCTTTCGCCGGTTGGATGCTGGCCGGACGAGTCGCCTCGGTGCAGGTGGATCTGGGATCGGGCTATATCTTCCAGGTCATGGCGGCGGCGGTTATCGGCGGCGTCAGTCTCAACGGCGGCCGCGGCAAGATGGTCGGGGCGCTGGGCGGAGTGTTGTTGCTGTCGACGATCGACCGTGGGCTGAACCTGATGCAAGTGTCGGTCTTCTGGATTCAGGTCATCCAGGGCGTGATTATTCTGATCGCCATGTTCATCGACGCTCAGAAGATCCGGTTCCGGGCGCCGATCGCCGTCGCTCCGATCGCCGCACCGCCTGCCGCTGGGGCGGCTGCGGCAGACTGACGCGGTCCGATCCGACGCGATGGGGAGGGGATGCTACGGTGAGCGATGCGCCGAATTTTACGCCGAACGTCATGCGCTACGGGCGGGAGGAACCGCTGCCGGAGCGGCGCGAACTGCGCGCCGGGCCGCTGACCGCCGTGCTGGAGCATGGCGACCTGCGCCTGGTGCGGCTCGGCGACGAAGTGGTCGTGCTGCGACTCTACGGCGCGGTGCGCGACCGCAATTGGGACACCATCGAGCCGCGCTTCACCCGCTATGAGGTCGAGGAGGGGGCCGGCGGTTTCGAGGTGCGCTACACCGCGCAGTGCTTCGGCGGCGAGGTCGATTTCGCTTGGGAAGGCCGACTCTCCGGCACGCCGGAGGGCGTCATCGTCTGCGAGTTCGACGGCGAAGCGCGCAAGCCCTTCCTGCGCAATCGCATTGGCTGGTGCGTATTGCACCCGATGGAACTGGCCGGATTGCCGGCAACCACGCAAATGCCGGACGGCGAGGCGCGCGGCGAGTTCCCCCGGCTCATCGCGCCGTGGCAGCCTTTCTTCGACATGCTTTCGATTGCGCATCCAATGCGCAACGGCGGAGCGGTGACGATCCGCTTCAGCGGCGATCTGTTCGAGATGGAGGACCAGCGCAACTGGACCGATGCCTCCTACAAAACCTATTCGACGCCGTTGCGGCTGCCCGCGCCGGTGGAGATTCGTCCCGGAGAGCGGGTGCGTCAGACGGTGACGATCGAGTCGCAACCGGCGCGTCCCGCCGCGCAAGGCGCGACCGCCCGGGCGCCGCTCGTCATCCAGGTGGGAGCCGGCGCGACGGCGATGGCGCCGGCCATCGGGCTGGGAGCGGCGTCCCATGGCGAACCGCTGAATGAGCGCGAGATCGCGTTGCTGCGAGCGCTGCATCTCGGTCATTTGCGCCTTGCGTTGAATCTGGTCGACGAGCGATGGCGCGAGCGGTTGGCGCGGATCGCGGCCGACGCGGCGGCGCTGGATGCGCCGCTGGAACTGGAAGTCATCGCGGGCGACGCCGGCGAGGGGTTGGACGCGCTGTTTCGTGAAGTCGCGGAGTTGCAGATCCCGCTGGCTCGCGCGCTGGTGTTCCCCACGACCGGGTACACCACGACCAAACCCGTGCTGGATGCGGCGCTCATCGCCGCCGAACGCGCGAACATTGGGGCGCCGATCGGGGGCGGCAGCCGCGCCTTCTTTACCGAACTCAATCGAGCGGCCAGCGAGTTGCCCATCGGCGAGATGCAGATCGGCGGCTACCCGATCGATCCGCAGGTGCATGCATCCGACAACACGTCGGTGATGGAGACGCTACGGGCGCAGCCGGAGACGGTCCAGAGCGCCCGCGCCATTCTCGGGGCCATGCCGCTGGCGATTGGGCCGGTGACGCTGAAGATGCCCTTCAATCCGAACGCCGCCGGACCCGCTCCGGAGCTGGCCCCGGACGCCTTGCCGCAGAATGTCGACGCGCGTCAGGCATCGTTGTTTGGCGCGGCGTGGACGGTGGGCAGCCTTGGCCGGTTGTCGCGCGCCGGGGTGGATGCGCTGACCTATTATCAAACCACGGGATGGCGCGGCGTGATGGAGCGCAGCGATCACCCCTTGCGCGTCGAGGCGTTCCACTCGTGGCCGGGGATGGTATTCCCGCTGTATCACGCGCTGGCCGATTTGGCGCAATTCAGCGGCGGCGACGTGTTGCCGGTGGCGACCAGCGATCCGACCAGGGTGGATGCCGCCGCGGCTCGCTTCGAAGGTCAGGTGCGCGTCACGGTCGCCAATCTCATCGATGCCCAGGTGCGGGTGCGGGTGACGCTGCCCATCATCGGCCCCGCTCAGGTGCGTCGCCTCGACGAGAGCACGTTCGCCCGGGCGACGACCGAACCGGCGCTGTTCCGCTCCGTGTGGTCGATGCTGGCCCAAGCGGGCGGCATGCTGGATTTGACCCTGCCGCCTTATGCGGTCGC
>JADLCW010000313.1 GCA_020847015.1 Thermomicrobiales bacterium
CCCGATCAAGCCACGCTGGCCGCCGAGGTCGCCGCCTGGGTCGCCGCGCGCAATGCCGACCGGGTCGGGATCGACTGGCGCTTCACCATGGTCGATGCGCGCGCTCGCCTACCCTTCCTCTCCCCCGATCTCTCAGGAACCCGGCAATGAGCCCGTGTCCCTCCACTGAGCGAATGCGAAGGATCTCTCGCCAAGGACGCACCGCGGCGCGCGAGATCCTTCACTGCGTTCAGGATGACACATGGGCGGGCGGGGCGCGGTCCTGAGGCGGCGGGGCGCTGCCCGCTCATACGATCGGCGCTGGGCGCCGGGGCCGGCGGGGGCGGGCGGTCGGCAGCGGCGGCGGCGGGGTGCTACAATCGCCGCCACCGGGAACGGCGACGTCTCCCCGGCGGAGCGGATTTAGTTTCGCGCGCCCGTAGCTCAGTGGATAGAGCGCTTGCCTCCGGAGCAAGAGGCCACAGGTTCGAGTCCTGTCGGGCGTACCAATAGCAATAGATTCAAGTGAACGCGGGCGCCGCAATGGCAGCGCCCGCGTTTCGTGTTCGCGTCCGAGAGCTCGGATATCGACGCGACAGCAACTGTCCGGCGTCCTACAAACCCAGCGCAAGACCTTCGGCGCGCGGATCCGACCCTCCTGCCAGCGCACCGGTTTCGGGATCGCGCGCGATCAACTGCCCGTGGCTGATCGCGCTCCATGGCGGCTCCACACGGACCGTGTGACCGCGCGCCCGAAGACGCTCGATCGTCTCGTCATCGACTTGCCCCTCGATACGAAGCTCGACCGGATTGCCGACTTCGATCGGATAGGTTGCCGGCCAGATCGACCATCGCGGCTGTTCCACCGCTGCCTGGACATCCAGGTCGGCATCGATCAGACCGGTCAGCAACTGAAGGTTCCACTGCGGCTGGCCATCGCCGCCCGGCGTGCCGCCGGCGAGCAGCGGCAAGCCGTTGCGATCGCCGAGCAGGAAACAGTTCAGCGTATGCATCGTACGCTTGCCCGGGGCATAAACGTTCGGATGCGCTGGATCCAGTGAAAACCCGTGACCGGCTCGGTTATTCAACAGAACGCCGGTATCGCCCGCCACAATCCCGCTTCCAAACGCCGCCGACAAGGAAACGATCAACGACACCATCATGCCGCGATCGTCGATCGCGCACAGATAGGTCGTATCGCCGTCGCGCAATGCGCCCGGAGTGACATCCAATCGAACGCGATCCATGGCGATGGTCGCACGACGTTCGGCCGCCCACGCTTTCGAGAGCAAGACCTCGAGCGGGCAATCGACCAGGATGGGATCGCCAGCGAAGGCGAGGCGGTCGGCAAAGGCGAGTTTGAGCGCCTCCGCCATCAGGTGGATTCCGGACGCGGACTCGACGCCCATGCCGCGCAGATCGTCGCCCTCAACGATATTGTGGGCTTCGAGATGCACGAACCCTTGCGTGGGCAACCCGGTCTGGTAAATCGTGTAATCCCGGTAGGTCGTCGCGATCGGCGGCGCCGCCACAGCCTCATGGTCGGCAAAATCCTCGGCCGTCAGCACACCCCCGTCTGCCGCGAGGAACGCAGCCATCTTCCGCGCGATGGGACCGCGATAGAACGTCTCCGCACCACCTGCGGCAACCGCGCCGAGCGTGCCCGCAAGGTCCGGTTGGCGGAGCACCTCGCCAACCTTCGGCGCCCTCCCATGGGGGAGGAACACCGCTGCGGAAGCAGGATATTGCGCGAGGAGCGACTCCTGGTCGATGAGCCAGCGACCGACCATCGGCGAAATCACGAACCCGTCCGCGGCATATCTGATGGCGGGCACGGCTAGTTCGGCCAAAGGGCGCGAGGCGAACCGCTGATGCAGCGCCGCGATCCCGGCAACGAATCCCGGCACCGCCGGCGACAGCGGACCGTTCTGCGGCATGGCTCGTCCGCCATCCACCGCCCGCTCCTGCATGAACGCGAGACTGGCGGTGCGGCTGCTGATGCCGCTGCTCAGGATCGAGTCGATCGCTTCCCGGCGTCCGCCCTCCTGCATCGGCGGCGCGACGATGGCGAAAAGATCTCCACCAAGTCCACACATTGCCGGGAGCACAACCGCTGCGGTCAGGGCGCCGCCGATCGCCGCATCAACCGCGTTGCCGCCGCTCGCCAGCACACGCAGCGCCGTGCTCGTCACCAGCGGATGCGCCGACGCAACCATGCCGCCGGTGGCAAACACCGGGGCGCCTCGGCGACGACGCGCGTAGGGGGTCGGGATGCTGGCGTCTCTGGGCACGCCAATCGTCATCGCGATCAACTCCTCTCCAAATTGGAAACTCACGTCGACACGGGTTAGATTCGCCCGCCAGGGCTTCGGCTCGATGCAGCCCTAGGGTCGCCTGGCTGACGATGGTCACGCGGGCGACCGCGCTTTCCGGAAGCTCGTCACATGCGAAGCCGTGGGTCAAGCGCGTCCCGGAGCGCATCGCCGACGAAGTTCAACCCCATCACGGTCAGAAAAATAGCGACTCCCGGGCCGAACACCAACCAGGGCGCATCTTGCAGATACTGCCGTCCCTCGCTGACCATGCGCCCCCAGCTCGCTTCGGGCGGTTTCACCCCCAGTCCCAGGAAACTCAGACTGGCTTCCGCCAGAATGGCGAACGCCACGCTGAGCGACGCCTGCACGATCAGCGGGGCGGTGATGTTGGGAAACACGTGGCGAAACATGATCCGGCGATGGTCGCTGCCGACGGTCTGGGCCGCCAGCACGAATTCCTGCTCCTTCGTCGACAGCACCTGACCGCGGGCGACGCGGGCGAACGCGGGGATATACACCACCGCGATCGCAATCATCGGAGCAGCCAGCCCTGCGCCGAGCACAGCCGCCACCGCAATCGCGAGCACCAGCGCCGGGAATGACAGGATCGAATCCATGATGCGCATGGCGATGTTGTCGATGATCCCGGCGAAATATCCGGCAACGACGCCGATGGTCGTCCCGATCAGCAGCGCAGCGCCGACCGCGATGCCCCCGACCAAGAGGCTGATGCGGGAGCCGAAAATGACGCGGCTGAAAATATCCCGCCCCAGGTCGTCCGTACCCAACCAATGCGCCAGGTTAGGGCGCTGCAAAGAATTCATGATGTCGGTGGCGGCCGGGTCGTACGGCGCAATGACCGGAGCGAAGAGCGCGGCGGCGACCACGAAGAAGCAAATAGCGATCCCGAGCGGGGCCAGTCGCGCTCGGACGACGCGTCGTAGCACCACCCAAGATCGCGATTCTGAGCGATTTCGGCGAGCGAGCGAGCTCGATCGTGAAGCAGGAGGCGACACAGCAGACGACATCAGCCGCTAACTCAACCGGATGCGTGGGTCGAGCGACGCGTAGAGGAGATCGGCGACGAGGTTGCTGGCAATGAACCCGATCACCGACAAGAGCACCACCCCCTGCATAACCGGATAGTCACGCGCAAACACCGAATCCACGATGAGCCGCCCGATGCCGGGGATGGCAAAGATGTACTCCGTGATGACGGCCCCGGCGAGCAAATTGCCAACCTGCAACCCAACCACCGTGACAATCGGGAGCAAGGCATTGCGCAACCCGTGACGAATCACGACGCGTCGCTCCACCAACCCCTTGGCGCGGGCGGTGCGCACGTAATCCTGACTCAGCGATTCGAGCAGACTCGATCGCGTCATGCGCATGATGACTGCGGTCAACGCCATCCCGAGCGTGATCGCCGGCAGCGCCAGCGACCGCAGCCCCGCGATCGGATCGGCGAAGATGTCGACATAGCCGGATGTCGGCAGCCATCCCAGCTTCATCGAAAACGCGAAGATGAGCAGCAACCCGACCAGGAAGTTCGGCATTGAAACGCCGAGGAGCGCGAACGCCGTGGCGATCGCGTCGATTCGCGAATTGCGGCGCGTGGCGGACAGGATGCCCGCCGGAAACGCCACGACACCCGCCAGAAGCATTGCGATCGCGCTGAGCTGCAATGTCGGTCTAAGCCGCTGCAGCACGACATCCGTCACCGGTTCTCGCGTCCGAATGGACTTGCCGAGATCACCGCGCACAGCGTTGCCCAGCCAGGCGGCATATTGCACGTACAGGGGCCGGTCGAGACCCAGATCCGCCCGCAGCCGCGCCAGCGTTTCGGGATCCTGGACCTCGCCGGCCATGACCTGCACCGGATCGCCGGGGATCAGATGCATCAGCGAGAACACGGTCAAGCTGACCAGCAGCAGCACCGGGATCGTCCCGATCAGCCGCTGGACGAGAAACCCGATCACGCCGCTAGTCGAGCGAGACCGTCGCGAATCGCATCATGCCGTCGGGCACGGGCGGGAATCCCTGCACGTTGGTCGCCATCGCCTTCGGCTCGTCAGGATGCCAGACGAACACCGCCGGGCACTCCTCCTGCAGGATTTCCGTCACTCGCCCGTAAATCTTCGTCCGCTCGTCGCGATCCGAAACCACCCGACCCTGGTCGAGCAATTCGTTCACTTCGGGATTGTCGTATCCACCATAATTCATGCCGCCGTTGACGTGGAAGTGCTGGTAGGTATTGCCGTCCGGATCGGGCCGGCCGCTCCATTGGGACCAGGTCGCCTCGAAATTCTTGGCGACGGTGTCCGCGATCTGGGTGGCAGTGTCGACCTGGATGATGTCCATGGTGATGCCGACCTCGGCAACCATGGCCTGCACGATCTGGGAAACTTGCAAGTTCGACGGTGTCGGCTCGGTCTTGAACGCGCAGGCGAACCCGTCCGGCATGCCGCCCTCGGCGAGTTTGGCGCGCGCAAAATCGAGATCGCGCGGACGCACCGGGACATCCTTGGCGTAGGCCCAGCTCGCCGGGGAGATGGGGCCATTCGCCGGCTTCCCGATCCCGAGGTAGATCCGCTCGACAATCGGCGCGATATCGATGGCCGAAGCGAATGCTTCTCGCAACGCCTTGTTGTCGAAGGGCGGCGCGGTCGTATTCAGCCAAATGAACCAGACCGCCAGGGACGGAATATCGATCGTCTGCAGGTTGGCGTCCGCTCTGGTGTCGGCAACGAACTTCGGCGGCACATAGTCGACCATGTCGATCTCATGGTTCTTCAGCGCCGCGATGCGCACCGAATCATCGAGGATGACTCGGTAGCGAATTTCATCCAGGTGCGGCAACCCGTCCATCCAGTAATCGGTGTTGCGCTCCAGATGAAGCGAGTCGTCTTTTTGCCACTCGACGAATTTAAACGGTCCCGTGCCGACCGGGTTGCGTGCCAATTCCTCGCCAAACTGCTCGATCGCCGCCGGCGAGATCATCATCCCGGCGCGGTCGGTCAGCGTCGCCAGCAACGCTGAGTTTGGCTCCGCCAGATGCAACGTTACGGTCAGCGGATCGACGACCTCGACCGACTCGATGCCGGCCACGTCGCCCCGTCGCAGGGATTTCAGCTCGGGATCCATCATGCGGTCGAAATTGACCTTGACCGCAGCGGCGTCGAACGCCGTCCCGTCGTGGAAGGTGACTCCTTCTCGCAAGTGGAACACGTACGTTGTCGGGTCCGGGGCTTCCCATGATTCGGCAAGTCCGGGTTGAATCGAGAGGTCTTCGGCCAACGTCACGAGCGGATCGTAGACATTGAAGTAGATCTGCCGGTCGACCTTCGAGCCGGAGAAATGAGGATCCATGGTGGCCGCATCGAGGTACAAACCGACGCGAAGCGATCCGCCGGGCGCCGCAGCATCTTGTCGCGCCGCAGCCAGACGGGAGGGGCCGCCCAGTACGCCCGCAAGCGGGGACAGCGCAGCCGCGCCGCCGAGCGCCAACCCGCCGCCAACCAGAGCGCGACGAGACATCCGGCCGGCGTCGATGCGGGAGCCGGGATACGCGCGAGCCTTCACTCGTTTTCTCCTCGTGGCGCCGGCCGACGGGGACCATGCGCTGCTACACCGAAGACGCATACCCTGAGCGACAGGGCAAAGACCGATGCGCCTGCGGCAACGTTCATCAGGAAGCAAACTGCCGGAAGGACGCGTTCGGCGCCCAGACGCCCGGTAAGGTTGATCGCAAGAGTTGCCACATCCTATGGCGTTCTGTAATCGTTGTCAATCGCGGCAGCGGCCGGCATCCGATCGGCCGCGCCCGGCCAACGGGTTGCGCCGCGCCCGGCTGCGCTGCTACAAGGCGCGCCGGCGGTTCCCAACTCGTGCCACCGGGAGCGCCAATATCGTCGCGCGCAGCCGCCCGACCGCCTTCCATCCGCCCGCGCGTTCTCGATCGTTCGATCGACTGTTGCTTCCCAATCCGAGGTAGCCCTGGATGCCGACTAACCGCCTCGAAGCGTTCAGCGACGGTGTGCTCGCCATCATCATCACGATCATGGTGCTTGGGCTGAAGATTCCCGAGGGCCGCGACTTGGCCGCATTTCTGAATGCGACCGGTCCCGGGCTGCTGACCTATCTGTTGAGTTTCGTCTTTATCGGCATCTACTGGAACAATCACCACCACATGTTTGCGCTGACCGACCGCGTCACCGGTCTGGTGCTGTGGGCCAATCTGCACCTGCTGTTCTGGCTCTCCTTGCTCCCCTTCACGACGGCCTGGATGGACGAGAGTCGATTCGCCCAAACGCCTGTCGTGCTCTATGGCGTGAATCTACTCGCCGCCGCGATCGCCTACGTCATGCTGCAAACCGCGATCCTGCGCGAACTGGGCCGCGATTCCGCCTTGGCGCGGGCCATCGGCGACGACCGGAAGGGGCGCGCCTCTCCCCTGCTCTACCTCGCCGGCATTGGCTGCGGTCTGCTCATCGACGCGACCGGTGGCCTCGCCCGTTGGCCGGCGCTGGCCTGCTACGTGCTCGTCGCCCTACTTTGGCTGGTTCCTGACGAGCGGATCGAGCGCGTCATCCGCGAGCGCGGCGCACCGGGGAAATAGCCGACCGGCGCGCCGTTCCCGGCAGTGCGCGACCGGGAACGACTCCTTGGCCCGGGGTTACGACTTGGCGGCCAGTTCCGTCCGCGCCCGGCGGGCCGCCGCGACCATATTCGTCAGCGCCGGCCGCACCTCTTCCCAGCGGCGCGTCTTGAGACCACAGTCAGGATTCACCCATACTTGCCCCGGCTGCAGCGCCTCCAGCGTTGCGTGCAGTCGCTCCAACAGCTCGTCTTCGCTGGGCACGCGCGGGGAATGGATGTCGTAGACACCCGGTCCGATGCCCTTGTCGTACCCCTCGCGGCGGAACACACGCAGCAATTCGTTGTTGGACCGGGCGTTTTCGATCGAGATCACATCAGCATCCAGCGCGGCAATAGCGTCGATGACTTCGCCGAACTCGCTGTAGCACATATGGGTGTGAATCTGCGTTTCATCGCGGGCGGCGGAGGCCGCGATCCGGAAGCACGCCGTCGCCCATTCGAGATAGGCGTCCTGCTCGGCGTGGCGTAGCGGCAGCCCCTCGCGCAGCGCCGGCTCGTCAATCTGGATCACGGCGATGCCGGCCATGTCGAGATCGGTCACTTCGTCGCGGATTGCCAGCGCGATCTGACGGCAGGTTTCGGCGCGTGGTTGATCGTCACGCACAAACGACCAGTTGAGAATGGTCACCGGCCCCGTCAACATCCCCTTCACCGGTCGATCGCTCAGCGATTGCGCGAACACGGCCCAGGCGACCGTCATCGGAGCCGGGCGGCTGACATCGCCGTAGATGATGGGCGGCCGCACCATGCGCGAACCGTAGCTTTGCACCCAACCATGCTGCGTGAAGGCGAACCCGGCCAATTGCTCGCCGAAGTACTGCACCATGTCGTTGCGTTCGGGTTCGCCGTGCACCAGCACGTCCAGCCCCGCTGCTTCTTGCCAGCGCACGACCTCCCGGATCTGCTCCCGCAGAAACGCGTCGTACGCAGTCGCGTCAATCTCGCCCTGCTCGAATCGCTTCCGTTCCGCGCGCAACTGCGGCGTCTGCGGGAACGACCCGATCGTGGTGGTCGGCAGCGGCGGCAGCGGGATGCGCTGCGCCTGCGCCGCCGCGCGCTCCGGCGCGGCGCTCTCGCGCTGTTGCTCCCGCTGCGTGAGGTTTGCCGTCCGCGCGCGCACGGCCGAATCGCGCCGGCGCGGCGAATCGCGCATGCCGGCGAGCGTTGCGGCATTCGCCGCGAGTTCTTCGGCAATCGCGCCACGTCCGTCGTTGACCGCTCGCGTCAGCAAGGCGATCTCGCTCAGTTTTTGCTCGGCAAAGGCGAGCCATCCGGCCAGCTCGGGGTCGAGTGCTGCTTCGCGACGAACGTCGTACGGCACATGGCGCAGCGAGCAGGATGCGGAAACCATCAGCCGCTCGGTGGACACGTATTCGCCGACCCGGTCGAGCAGATCGAGCGAGGCGGCGAGATCGTTGCCCCAAATGTTGCGCCCATCCACCACGCCGGCAGCCAACCATTTATCGGCCGGGAAGCCGTGGCGCTCCAGCAAGGCGAGATTTTCCGGACTGCGCGTCAAATCGAGCCCGATCCCATCGACGGGCAACGCCGCCAGCATCGGGTACGCCTCGCCGACGTGGCCATAGGCGGTTTGCACCAGGAGCTTCGCGCTGCCTTTCGCCTCGGCCAGCAGCGCATAGGCGCGGCCCAGCGCCGCCAGCTCATCAGGGGTGCGATCGAGCACGAGCGCCGGCTCATCCAACTGAATCCACGCGGCGCCGGCATCAGCCAGTCGTTGAATGACCGCGGCATAGACCGGCAGCAACCGATCCAGCAGCGCCAGCGGCGCGCGTTCGCCATCGGGTTGCTTGGCGAGCAGAAGGAACGTCAGCGGCCCCAGCAGCACCGGCTTGGCGGGGATGCCGGCCGCCGTCGCCTCGGCAAGCTCGGCGAACGGCTTATCCGAGGCCAGGCGGAATTGCTGGTCGGCGGTTAACTCCGGTACGAGGTAGTGATAGTTGGTGTCGAACCACTTGGTCATCTCGAGCGCCGGCGCCGGTTGCTCGCCGTCTCGCCCGCGCGCCATCGCGAAGTAGGTGTCGAGGCTTGCCGGCTCCGGCGCGGACCCATAGCGCCCCGGCACGGCGCCGACCAGGACGGCGGCATCGAGTGTGGGGTCATAGAAGGAAAAATCATTGACCGGGATGAGATCGATTCCGGCGTCCCGTTGAGTTCGCCAACCCTCGGCGCGGACGGCGCGCGCGGTCGCGGCCAAGTCCTCCGCGGTGCGTGCGCCGGACCAATATTTTTCCAGCGCCCACTTCAATTCGCGTCGGGGCCCCATGCAGGGGTAGCCGGGAATCGATGATATCGCCATATACGCCAGTCTCCCGCGGGTCGCCCCCGCTCAGTCGGTGTGCGCGATGCTCCACCACACGTACGAGATAGTCCAGAAATCCGGTCGTCTGTGCAAGGCCGACGCGCCATTCCGACTCGAGTTCGCAGCCTGCCGGACGTGTGACGCGCCGGTGATCCTCCAGTATCCACGGCGCCGCGGCAACGGGGCGTCGGCGCAGGGGGATCAGACGAACTGCCGTCCCGATCGGCTGTCCGCTCGCCTCCGCCGCCAGGCGGTCGCGGAGCATGGCTGCAATCCGTTCATCGCATTCGAGGAGTCGTTAGTTGCCCCTATTCGGCGGCTTCGGATTCGTGCTTTGTCGCCCACGCGCCGGACGGTCCCTCTCCGCGTCCGAACCCGCGTTCGTTCGACGAGCCACGAAGAACGCGATGGGAAGACCGATGGCGAAGGCGGCCCCGTGCAAGTCGCCCAGCAGCAACAATGCTGCACCGCCCAGCAGCGTGGCAACCCCGGCCGCCACCGCTGGCTTTTGGCGCATCCGCAGGGCCATCAGCGCCAGCCCGGCGGCAACGCCGAAGTTGGCGACCGAGTTGCCGGCTGATCCCTGGTGGATCCAGGCGTAGGCAACGACTTCGGCCGCTACACCCACGACAAGATAGAGCGTCAGCCAAGGGCGCGACCCCAACACGCGCGCGCCCAGCGTTCCCACGATCAGCAGCGCCACGAGGTTGAATATCGTGCCTGCGATGCCCCCGTCCTGCACGACGAGCGGCGTCGCCAGCCGCCACCATTCTCCCCGCGCCAACGCCGCGGAGTCGCGCTGGAGAGTTGTGAGTACGGCCGGATATCGTAATTGGAGCAGACTGGGCACGGCAGTGAGGGCGAGCACCACCAGCACGATCGGGGGCGGCCGAAGATCGGGGCGGCCGCCGGCACGCCCCACCAGCGTGAGACCACCTGCCGACGCGGCAGCGACAATGGTCAGGCTCAACAGGAGATCGCGCATCGCATACCCTTGCCCGTCCCAAGCTCATCATGCTGCAAAATCAACAGTCCAGACGCTCCGCAGGCTGGTTCGCGCTCGCCGTCGCCTGTACGTACAATCAGCGACGTCCGACGTGCGGCAAATTGCGCGCGGCAGCCCCGAATTTTGTGACGACTATTCATGTCCAAGTCGCTGTGCTAGAC
Source organism: Thermomicrobiales bacterium (assembly GCA_020847015.1). Classification (GTDB taxonomy): domain Bacteria; phylum Chloroflexota; class Chloroflexia; order Thermomicrobiales; family UBA6265; genus CADCWF01. The sequence continues at coordinate 10,441 of JADLCW010000313.1, forward strand.
TGTACGTACGCCTTGGAACGGCAATCGGCCGGCCGGCGCGCCACATGACGCAGTGGTGGTTCGCTGGCGACTTGGTGGGGCCGCATCGGCACGACCCCGCCGCGCACGCCAAGGCGAGCGATCGGGAGGTGTCAGCGTGGTCTTCCGGAAAGAGACGAAAGTCGATACGTTCCAGCGGCAGATCAGCGCCCTCCGGCAACAGCTCGGAGCCGAGGGCGAGTACGACGAGGAGTCGCGCTCCGCGCCGCCAAACCGAGTCGAAAGCAATCACGGTCGATCGTACGAATCGCTCGCGCCGGTGCGGGAGATCAACCGGACGGGCGCTCCTTCCGCGTTCGGCGCGCCGGTCGCCGACGATTTCGGCATCGGCGATTTTGACCCCGCCCCATACGCCTCGCCCGCGCTCGACCAACAAACCAGCGTCGTCGCCCACGACACGAGTTGGAGCGGCGATCTCCAAAGCGACGGTTCGCTCCACCTGCATGGGAAGGTGGAGGGTTCCATCACCGCCCGCCACGACGTCTTCGTCGCCGAGGAAGCGGAAGTCGACGCCGCCATCGCCGCCGAGAACGTCTCGATCGCCGGTCTGGTGCGCGGTACGATTCGCTGCAGGAACCGGTTCGAAGTACTGCCGCAAGGCCGCGTGCATGGCGAAGTGTTCGCTCCGGTGTTAATCGTCCATGAGGGAGCCACCATCAACGGCGTCTTCACGATGACTGGTTCCGCAGCCGCCGAACCGGAGTCGCCACTGCGGCGACGCGCGGCGCGGACCGGCGCCTGACGGCGTTCGGAGCGCAACCCGGCCCAGACGAGGAGCAGAACCCATGTCCGTTCGTGGCGCCCAGTCGGGCGAGTTTTTCCCCACCGACGATGAGTTCGCGGCGAGCGCCGACCCGTACAGCCTAATCGACCGTGACTCCAGGTTTGAAGGCGTGTTCACCTCGCAGCGCGACTTGCGCATCGAAGGGCAGGCCAAGGGAACCATCGAGTGCAACGGCACGCTCTTCATCGCCGAGGGTGCTGTTGTCGACGCGACGGTTGAGTCCGATCATTTGACGGTGGCGGGCGAACTGAGCGGCGAGGTGCGCTGCCGCGGCCGGCTCCAGTTGATGCCCAGCGGCCGTCTGCGCGGCAAGGTTTCCACCCACTCGCTCATCATCAATGAGGGCGCCGTCTACGAAGGCGAACTGGATATGCCCTCCACCGGCGAAGCGCTCCCTGCCAGCCGCACCGGCGCCAACGCTCCGGTGCCGATCAGCGCCGCCAGCGAGGCGCGCGCCAACCAGGGTCCAGCGACGACCTTCATCCGCCGCATGGGTGGGCCGGAGACGCCGTGGGAAACCGACGAGCCGCCGGCCGGCGACACCGCCGAGCGCGAAAGCTGACCGACGGCGAGGATCGCCGGGACGCATGCTATAGTCTTGCGGTTGTGCGGGCGTCGTGCGGCGACGGCGCGCCGGCGGCTTTGCTTTCTCGCAAATCCGGAGGGCAGCCGCGACGCCGCGCGCGGGGGGCCAATCCGGGGTGACGGCTCGAACCTGCCAGACGTGCCGGCATTACGAACCGTCGGACGTGTGGAAGCGCGGTTGGTGCCGGAACCCTCGGCTCTATTCGCCGCAGCAGAGTCACATGGTCGACGAGGACAGCCTCGACTGCAGCCGCGGTCTGGGCGATTTCTGGGAGGCGGCCACAGGCGATGGGAGCGAACGGAACGGTGCGACCGCACGGCTCAAGCGACCGATCATCCGTCTTGCTCCGCACCCGGAGTTGGCCCCCGCCGGCGTCGGGTTCGTCGCTGGCGGTGATCCGTCGCCGCCGCCTGGCCGATCCATGTCCCGTCTCGCGCAGGAGCGACCCGTGAGCTACCAACCGGAAGAGCGATACTGGACCGACTATCTGCGGATCGCCCTCCCCGTGCTCGGTCTCCTGTTGCTGATCGGTCTGCTCTGGTATTGGGCGTCGGCCCTGATCGGGCGGCCGTCGGATCAACCGCCGACGCCGAACGTGATCGCGGAAGTAACGCCGATCAACCAGGCTACACCGCCGCAGGCTCCAACGGCCACGGCGGTCGTCATCGCGCCGACGCCGGGGCTGCCCCAGCCGACTCCGACCGCGCCGGCGGCCGTCATTCAGGTCGCCACCGAACCCGCCCAGCCGCCGGTCGCCGCGCAGCCCACGCCGCCGGTCGCCGCCGAGCCGACCCAGGAACCGCCGACGGCGACCGAAGCGCCCAGCGAATGCCTGTCGATGGTCGAATACGAACCAGGCACCGTGGTCGAGACCACCGATCCGGTCAACTTGCGCGAGGGCGCCACCACCGACAGCCCGGTGGTCGTCACGCTGGACCCGGGAACGCGTGTCCAGATCGACGGGGCCTACACCGAGGCCGGCGAATGCGACTGGGCGCCAGTAACGGCGCTGGACACTGGACAGTCCGGATTCATCCGCCAGGACTTTTTGCGCTTCGTTCCGCAGTAGCGCGGGCCCGTCTCCGCGCCGCGCGTGGCCCGATCCCCCTTGCGAGCGGTATACTTCCACGCGGCCCAGCGTCTGCTGGGCCGCTATTTGCCACGCGCCGGGACCGGTCGTGGGTGTGCCGCTGGCAGGCTCCGGCGGTCCGCCGACCGGGGTGAACGGCGCGGATGATCAACACCCGGAGGAACCCACGTGCAAGAAGCAACCGCATACGGCAGTGGCCCGCAAGTCAGTCTCAAGGCGCTGCTCGAAGCCGGCGTCCACTTCGGCCACCAGGCCAAGCGCTGGAACCCGAAGATGAAGCCGTACATTTTCTCCGAGCGCAACGGGGTCCACATCATCGATTTGCAGCAGACCGTGCCCCTGCTCGAAAACACGCACGCCTTCGTTGCCGATCTCACCGCCCGCGGCGGGAAGGTGCTCTTTGTCGGCACCAAGAAGCAGGCGCAAGACGTGGTCGAGCGCGAGGCGGTCCGGTCCCATCAGTTTTTTGTCAATCGTCGTTGGCTGGGCGGCACCTTGACCAACTTCGTCACCATTCGCAACCGGCTGCGCGCCATGAAGCAACTCCAGGCCGAACGCGACCGCGGCGATCTCGCTCGCCTGCCCAAGCAGGAGGCGTCGGCCAAACTGACCGAGCTGGAGCGCCTGGAACGCACGTTGGGCGGCATGCGCGACATGACTCAGTTGCCGGGGGCCGTTTTCATCATCGACCCCAAGCGCGAGCATCTGGCGATTCACGAGGCGCGGCGACTGGGTATTCCAGTCATCGCCATCACCGACACCAACTGCGATCCGGATGAGGTCGATTTCCTCATCCCCGGCAACGACGACGCGATCCGTTCGGTGCGGCTGATTACACACGGCATCGCCGAGGCGGCGCTCGACGGCCAAATGCGCGCCGAAATCGCGCAGGCCGAGCGCAGCCGCGACGTCGGTACGGCGGACGAAGACGACGCACGCTCCGAATTCGAGGCCGCGCTCGACGACATCGCCGACGAGGTGAACGCCGAGGCAGTCCGCGAAGAGGTGCGGTCCGTCCAGCTCGGCTCGCCGAACTAACACCGAACGCCGCGAATCGGCGCGCGATTGCGTATTGTCTGCCCTGGTTGGGGGCGCCTACTGGCCGCTGTTGGCTCCGGCCCTCCCCACCCGGGCGCACTGTCACGAAGAGACGAGGAAACGATGTCGACTATCAGCGCGAATTTGGTCAAGGAGCTGCGAGGGCAAAGCGGCGCCGGCATCATGGAGTGTAAGCGAGCGCTCGAGGAAACCGGAGGCGACGTCAAGAAAGCAGCCGATCTCCTGCGCCAACAAGGACTTGCCAAGGCCGACAAGAAGTCCGGGCGCTCGGCCTCGCAAGGACTCATCGAACCCTACATCCATGGCGGCGGCCGTATTGGCGCGTTGGTCGACGTCAACTGCGAAACCGACTTCGTCGCTCGCACCGATGACTTCCGGGAGCTGGCGCACGACCTCGCCATGCAAGTCGCGGCGACCGCGCCCCGCTACCTTTCGGCCGACGACGTGCCGGAAGCGGACGTGGCCGAGCTGGAGCGCGAGTTCGGTTCGCGTGAGAATGCCGTGGCCGCCGTCTGTCTGATGGATCAGCCGTTCATCAAGGATGGCAAATTCACGGTGCGCGATCTGGTTCGCGACCGGATAGCCAAGCTGGGCGAGAACATCGTGGTGCGCCGCTTTGCCCGTTTCGAAGTCGGCGCCAATCAGTCCGGCGAGGGCGCAGCGCAGGCCTGAGTCGTCATCCTGCCGGCCCGGGACGGTCGGGCGAATTGAGCGGGGGCAGCGATGGCGGCCAAGTACGGGCGGGTTCTGCTAAAGCTGAGCGGCGAAGCGATGGTCGGGGAGGCCCATTACGGGATCGATCCGCTCGTGGTGCAGTCGCTGGCGGGGCAACTTCGGCGCGTCGTCGAGCTGGACATCCAGGTCGCGATCGTCATCGGCGGAGGCAATATTTGGCGCGGTTTGGCTGCCAGCAGCCGCGGCATGGATCGCGCCACCGCGGACTACATGGGCATGGTGGCCACCGTGCTCAATGCATTGGCGCTGCAGGATGCGCTGGAGAAGATCGACGTTCAGACGCGCGTGATGACGGCGATCGAGATGCACGAGGTGGCGGAGCCGTACATCCGCCGCCGCGCCATTCGTCACATGGAGAAGGGTCGCATCGTCATTCTCGCCGCCGGCACGGGCAACCCCTACTTCACAACCGATACCGCCGCTGCTCTGCGGGCGCTGGAGTTGAACGTCGATCTGCTGCTGATGGCCAAGAACCGGGTCAACGGAATCTACACCGATGATCCCAATCTCAACCCGGCGGCGCGCCTCTATCGGCGCATCAGCCATCAAGAGGTCATCGAGCGCAATTTGCGCGTCATGGATCCCCCCGCGCGTGCCCTGCTGCGCGACCACAATCTGCCGATCCTGGTGTTTGACATGGGTTCCGAGCACGCCATCGAACAGGCGGCGTCCGGAGCTCATGTCGGCACCTTGGTGGCCGCCGGTGTGGCAGAGTTCGACGAGCCGGAGGAGTGAGATGCGGCCGATGTCCGCCGCCAAAGGAGACCCCTGATGATCGATGACGTGCTCAACGACTGCCGGACCCGCATGGAAAAGGCGATCGACGCGCTGCGGCGCGATCTCTCCACGATCCGCACCGGCCGCGCCTCCCCCTCCCTGGTCGAGCGCCTCATGGTCGACTACTACGGCACGAACACCCTGCTCAACCAGATGGCCGGCATTTCCGCCCCGGAAACGCGCCTCCTTGTCATCCAACCGTGGGATCGGGGGGCCTTGGGCGCTATCGAAAAGGCGCTGCAAAAGTCGGATCTCGGGCTCACCCCAAACAACGATGGGCAGGTCATCCGCCTCAACATCCCCGCGCTGACCGAAGAGCGCCGCAAGCAACTGGTCAAGCTCGTCCATCACCAGCTCGAAGACGGGAAGGTGGCGCTGCGCAACATCCGCCGCGACGCCATCACCAGCGTGCGCGAGTTGATGAACGAGAAGATGATCTCCGCCGATGACGAGCGGCGCGCCGTGCAACAAGTCGACGAGCTTACCAAACGCTTCGTCGACGAGGTCGACAAGATCGGCAAGACTAAAGAGCAGGAAGTGCTCGAGGTCTAGACTGCCGCAGACAGCCACGCGCCCGGGCTACCCGTAGTACCCTTGCTTCACTCTTCGATCGTTCGGAGGTTCCGTGCAAACCGGCAGCGCTTCCACCATCGCCCAGCCCACGGTTTCGCACTCCGACGCGTCCGCCGGCGCTGTCGTACCGCGCCACGTCGCCATCATCATGGATGGCAACGGCCGCTGGGCCGCTCGGCGCGGGCTGCCGCGCATCGCCGGCCACGAGCACGGTGTCGACAATATCCGCCGCATCACCGAAGCCGCGGTTCGCACCGGCATCCAGTATCTGACGCTCTGGGCCTTCTCCACCGAAAACTGGCGTCGCCCCCGCACCGAAATCGACGGCATCATGCGCATCCTCGGCGAGGTGATCGAGCGCGAGACGAGCGAGCTGCACCGCCAGGGCGCTCAGTTGCGCCATATCGGCAGCCTCGACGGATTGGAGCCGCATCTCCAACGTGCTGTGTGCGACGCCATCGCGCTGACCCGCGACAACGACCGTCTGGTGCTGACGCTCGCTTTCAACTATGGCGGGCGGCAGGAGCTGATCGCCGCCGTGCGCGCGCTGGTCGCCAGTGGCATCCCCGCCGCGGAGATCGACGAAGACGCCATTCGCCGCCATCTGTTCACGCGTGATTTGCCCGACCCCGATCTGATCGTGCGCACGTCCGGCGAGCATCGCCTCAGCAACTTCCTGCTCTGGCAAGGCGCCTATGCTGAGTTGCACTTCACCCCGGTGCTGTGGCCCGACTTCGGGCCCGACGATCTCCAGACCGCCGTAGACGACTATGCCGGGCGGGACCGGCGCTTCGGCGGGCTCACCAGCAGCCCGGTCTCCCTGCCATCCGGGTCCTGAATCACTCGTGCGTATTCGGGCCGCCAGTTCGATCGGGGTCGTTCTCATCGCGCTCGTTCCGACCATTCTCGGCGGGCCATTCTTCGCCTTGCTGATGATCGCCATCGGCGTCATCGGCTTCCGCGAGTTTCTCACCATTGCACGCTACATCGGTCCCGCCTGGCCCGGCGGGGCGGACACCAACTTCCTGGCCGGCGCGCTGGCCATCGTCGCCTTCGGCGTCGTCGCTTCGCTCGAGCACGGCGCGACGCTATTACCAATCGTGCTGGCCTTTACCGTCGGTCTGCCGCTGGTCGGGGTGCTCGCCCACCCGCCCGGAGCCGGCAGCGTCTCCGCCTGGAGTTGGATCGTCGCGGGCGTGCTCTATCTGGCTGTCCCCGTCTACATGGCGATCGATCTGCGCTCCGCGCCTGGAGTCGCTGCCAGTTGGCTGGAACGGCTGGCATTCGCGACAGCCTTCACGTGGCCGGCCACCGCGCGCGGTCTCGCCTGGGTATTGCTCGTTCTATTGACGATCTGGGTTGCGGATTCCGCGGCGTACCTCGTCGGGCGCTCCTTCGGTCGCCGCCCGCTGGCCCCGCTTATCAGTCCGAAGAAAACGATCGAGGGTTCCCTCGGTGGGCTGCTCGGCGCTGTCATCGTGGCGGCGGCGTGCTGGCGGGCGTTCGGTCTCGGCCCCGATCTGCTGCCGGCAATCCCGATTGGGCTGGCGCTCGGCATCGCCGGTCAGATTGGCGATCTGTGCGAATCGGCGCTCAAGCGAGCGGCCAGCATCAAGGATAGCGGCAATCTGATTCCTGGCCATGGTGGAATGCTCGATCGGGTTGACGCGCTCCTCTTTGCCTTTCCCGTCGGTTGGGGGCTGGCCGCCGCCATCGATCGATGGCTCATCGTCTAGATTCGGAGCGACCACGCCGTGACCGCGCCAATTCACGCAACTCCCGCTGCCCCTGGCCGCCCGGCCGGTGTCGCCGTGCTCGGATCGACCGGTTCAGTCGGCATGCAGACGCTGAATGTTCTCTCCGGTCTGCCCGAGCGATTTCAGGTGGCGGTGCTGGCCGCGCGCACCCTCTCGCCAGCATTACTCGCCCAAGCCGAGCGGTTTCGGCCCGATCTGGTCGCGGTATCGGCGCCGCCGCCGCCTGGGGTGATTCTGCCGCCAGGCGTGCATCTCGCTGCCGGCCCAGATGCGTTCACCGTTGCCGCGACCCATCCGGCGGTCTCGATCGTCGTTGCCGCAACATCGGGTCATGCCGGAATCATCCCGATTGTGCGCGCTATCGAAGCCGACAAAATCGTTGCGCTGGCGAACAAGGAGACGATCGTCTGCGCTGGCGAACTGGTGATGTCGCTCGCCGACGAGCGCGGCGTTTCCATCCGCCCGGTGGACAGCGAACACAGCGCGTTGTGGCAGGCGCTGGACGGCGCATCGCCGGAAGCCGTCGAGCGATTGATTCTCACCGCCTCCGGTGGTCCCTTCCGGAAATTCCCGGCCGAAGCGCTCGCCAACGTCACAGCGGATCAGGCGCTGGCCCACCCCACCTGGTCGATGGGTGGCAAAATCACCATCGACTCGGCGACGCTCATGAACAAGGGGTTGGAAGTGCTGGAGGCGCGCTGGTTGTTCGGTGTGCCGCTCGCGCGCATTGACGTGCTCATCCACCCCGAGAGCATCGTTCATTCGCTGGTCGCCTTCATCGATGGCAACCAGATCGCCCAACTCGGGTTGCCGGACATGCGCCTGCCGATCCAGTACGCGCTCACCTACCCCGAGCGCCTGGCCGGCCCGTGGCCGCGCCTCTCCCTTGCCACGCAGGGCATGCTGACCTTCGAGCAGCCAGATTGCGACCGCTTTCCCGCCCTCGCGCTCGCGCGGCAGGCTGGTGAAATGGGAGTCACCTATCCCACTGCGCTCAGCGCCGCCGACGAGATCGCCGTGGAGGCATTCATCGCCGGGCGCATTCGCTTCACCGCCATTCCCGAGGTGGTCCGAGCCGTGCTCGAAGCTCACCGCCCGGATGGCCCGCTCAGTTTTGAAGCGATCTTTGCGACGGACGCATGGGCGCGCCGCGAGGCAGCCCGCATCGTTGCGTGTTCGTGACCTGAGCGCCATCGTCAGATGTCGCGCGCCAGTGTCGCCGCCACAATCCGCCCCGACCCTGCTGCACGCAGTGGCGCGGCGCAGGCAGCCAGGCTGGAGCCGGTGGTGATCACATCGTCAATCAGCACAATCGTGTCCCCGTGCAGATCGGGCGCGCGCTCCGCCAGCGCGAACGCTTCGGCGACATTGGATCGTCGCTCATCCGCCCCCAAGCCAACTTGATGCGGCGTATCCCGCGCGCGCCGGACAAGCGGAGAGGACGTCCAACCCAGCAGCGCCGCGACGCGCTCCGCGAGCAGCGCCGATTGGTTGTAGCCGCGCTGCCGCAGGCGCGCCGGGTGCAACGGCATCGGCACGAGGATAGCGTCGGGTCCGAATTCACGCGCTCGCTCGGCCAACAGTTCGGCGAGGTGGTCGGCCCGATCGGTTTCGTCGCCGTATTTGAAGGCCACGATCGCCCCGCGCAACCAACCGGCAAACGGCCCCACCGATCGCACGGCATCCAGCGCAGGATCGAGTTCGCGACAGACGCAACGCAGCCCGTTCGGCACGCCGCAGCGAGCGCACCAAGGCTGTTCGAACAGCGGCACATCCTCCAGGCAGAGCGCGCACGCCCACGCCCCTCGGGAACCGCACCCGGCGCACCGCTTTGGGTAAACCAGATCGACCAGGAACGGCAGCATGCCGAATCCGCTCACCCTGTGCCGCAATCCTATCGCGCGATCGCCATCGAGTAGACTATAACGACATGCACGACTCTGCCCGCACGCAACCCCATCAATTGTCTGCGATTGACACCGAGCGCTTGCTCTATGGCGCCGATCCCGACCCGGGCATCGTCGCTGTCGAACTGAGCGGCCGCGATGCCGTACGTGTCTACCGCCGTACGGACGCAGGCGTTGCCACCGAAATACTCCCAGCTCGCCCGTGGCTGTTGGCCGAGCGAGCCGAGCCATGGCGCGCCTTGCGGAGCCGCCCGGATATCGAGCTGCTTGCCGGCGGTCACCCGCTGCACGTGCTGGTGACGTTCCCGGGTTGGCCCGAATTCCACGACGCCGTTCGGGCCGCCGGCGACGCCGGCGAGCGCTTTTTCCGCCTGCGCTCCCCGGTGGAGCAGTTTCTCGTCTCCAGCGGCAAAACGCTCTTTAAAGCCATGACCTTGGCCGATGTCCGGCGGCTCCAACTCGATATTGAGACGATCGGACTCGACCCGCGTCATCCGGGGAGCGCGCTGCTGATCGTCGCCCTTTCCATGTCAGGTGGCATTGAGGAGGTGCTGGTCGATGAGCGAGGCGAGGCTGATCTGATCGAGCAGCTTAACGAGCGCATTACGGCCCTGGATCCGGATGTGATCGAGGGTCACAACCTGTTCAATTTCGACATCCCGTTCCTCGCCGAACGGGCGGCTCGGGCCGGGCTCGAATTGCGCTGGGGTCGCGATGGCTCCACGGTGCGCCTGGACGAACGCCCCTCCCGCTTCAAAGCCGGTCCGTTGGTTCTGCCCTACGCGGCTGCTTACGTCGAGGGCCGCCATGTCATCGACACCTATCAGCAGATTCAGCGCTACGACACGGCCGGGCGCCTCTCTAGCTATGGTCTGAAAACAGTCATCGACGAACTTGGGTTAACCCGACCGGATCGTAGTTTCGTCCCCGGCGACCAGATCGCCGATCTCTGGCGCCACGACCGTGACCGGCTGCTGCGCTACGCGCTCGACGACGTGCGTGATGTCGACATGCTGGCCCGGCTGACAACCCCGACCGAGTTCTACCAAACCCAACTGGTGCCTCGTGGCTATCAGGCGGTCGCCACCGGCGGCCCCGGCGAGAAAATCAACGATCTCATGCTGCGCGCCTATCTGAGTTCCCGCCAGAGCGTGCCGCAGGCCGAGTCTCCGCGCGACTATCCCGGCGGTCACACCGAATTGCTCCGGATCGGTGCGTTCCATCCGGTCGTCAAATGCGACGTGGAAAGTCTGTACCCGTCCATCATGCTTGGCGAAGGCATCACCTCGCGCCGAGATGTCTTGGGAGCGTTCCTGCCCATGCTTTCCGAACTCACCCGTCGTCGCCTCGACGCCAAGGAGCTCAGTCGGGAGATGGGTCGTGACGGGCTGGTCGAACAGCAGGCGATGTGGGAAGGCATTCAGGGTAGCTTCAAGGTGCTCATCAACTCGTTCTATGGCTACCTCGGGTACCGTGGGGCGCTCTTCAATGACTTCGACGCGGCGACCCGCGTGACTCTTTCCGGGCAGCGCATCATCAAGGACGTGGTGGCGCGGCTGGATGCCACCGGAGCGCTCCCGATCGAAGTCGACACCGATGGCGTCTACTTCGTCCCCCCGCCCGGCATCGCCGACGAAGTCGCCGAACACGCATATATCGACGATCTCTCGGCCGCGCTCCCCGCCGGCATCCGCCTCGCCCACGATGGGCGCTATGTCGGCATGCTCTCGCTCCGGCTGAAAACCTACGCGCTCCACGGGTACGACGGCTCCCTGATCCTCAAGGGCAGTGCGCTGCGCAGCCGCCGTGTCGAACCCTGCTTGCGCAGCTTCATCCAGCAGGCCGCCCGTCATTTCCTCGACGACCACCCGGAGGCCGCGCGCACCGCCTATTTCGCTCTTGCCGAGCGCATCCGGGCGCGGGTGTTGGCGCCGGAAGACATCGTGCAATGGGGCATGGTGAACGAACAAACGATCGCCAAGTTCCCTCGCCTACGCCGGTTGCTCGAACGAGCCGGACGGGCGGCCCAACCCGGCGATCGCCTCGAGCACTATGAACGGCAGGACGGCGAATTGGCGCTCATCACCGACTACCAAAATGATGAGAACAGCGCCTACCTGCTGCGGCGGCTGCACGACGTGGCGGCGCGGTTTCGCGATCTCTACGCCGACGACGCCGCCTTCGCCGCCGCCTTTCCGCCCATCACCCCGCGCACCGATATGCTCGCGGCCCAAACCCAGGAACCCGCTCGTCAGCTCGGCCTTTTCTAACCACGCCGGTGGCGCGGAGCCGGGAAGCGCGCAAAAACCCGACCGCGCAATTGCGGTCGGGTTCGCGCTTCCTGCGCTTTTCGCAGAGCCGAGGTGATTCTCAAGAATGCGCAAGGCCCCATGCGGGGCGGCATGGGGCGGATGGGGCTGGGGGATGGGTTCGGTTGGTAGCGGGGGGGGGATTCGAACCCCCGACCTTTGGGTTATGAGCCCAACGAGCTGCCGCTGCTCCACCCCGCGTCACGCTGACTCCAGCATCGTGTGTGCGGCGGAGCGCGCCCGACCCGACGGTCGGGGGCGTCCGCGACGGCCTCGCCTCCCACGGAGTCGCCCCCGCAGTACTCTCCGGCGCTGCGTCGGGTCACGACCGGGTTCGGGATGGGACCGGGTGGATCCAACGCGCTCTCGGCCACGGACGCCCCCGACCCTCTGCTCCCGACGCCCTCCGCCGCACACACGCTGCTGTGTCGTTGCGCCGCGCTGCGACCGCGGCGCCCCCGCCGCCGCTCGTCCGCGCCCGCGCGCCCGCATCAGACCCTGCTTGCCTTGCCCTGCACCCCGCCCGCGCCGCGTCGCCAGGAGCGACGTCGGAGGCGCCGCCACCGACGCTCGTCGGCGCGTGCCGCCCCGCCGCCGGTTCCCCGGCGCGCTGCGCGCGTGTCACGCTGTGAGATGCCCGCCCTCGGCCATTAGGACGGCTCGGCTCCGGTCGGTTGCCCGCCTTCCACCCGCCGCCTATCAACCCGGTGGTCTCCCGGGGGCCTTACTCTCTTCCGAGATGGGGACGCTCGTCTTGAGGAGCGATTCCCGCTTAGATGCTTTCAGCGGTTCGCGCATCCGGACGTGGCTACCCAGCGGCGCCGGTTGCCCGACGACTGGTCCACCAGCGGTCCGTCCAACCCGGTCCTCTCGTACTAGGGTCAGCTCCTCGCAACGTCCCAACGCCCGCGGCGGATAGAGACCGAACTGTCTCACGACGTTCTGAACCCAGCTCGCGTACCGCTTTCATGGGCGAACAGCCCAACCCTTGGGACCTTCTCCGGCCCCAGGATGCGACGAGCCGACATCGAGGTGCC
>JADLCW010000314.1 GCA_020847015.1 Thermomicrobiales bacterium
AGCAGGCATCCGCCGGTCGCCCCTCCCGGATCGCTTCCACCCAGTCGAATCCCGGTCCGACCTCATGGTAGACGCCGTCGGCATCAAGACGCGCGCGCCCTTCGAGGTGCAGATTGAGAAACTCCTCGTAGAAGCGCTCGGCCTTGGGCATATCGTTGACGTTGATCGCAATATCGTTGATGCCGCGCATCACAATCCGACGCGTCATCTCCGGCACGGCGACCGTCCCGGAGTCGGAGCGCATGTCGACATTGACATCTGGCGCATTGCTGCCAGCAGCGTCAATAGAGGTTCCGAGCGGTTCGCCGGGCGTGGTAGCCGGGCTTTCGGGGTACATTGGCTCGTGCTCGCCTACTTTCGGGATGGTCCGCTCCACCCAAGGTTGATCGCGGCGAATGGTGGCGACCATCGCCCCGCGATCGACACCTTCGAGCGTGACCCGGTCGCCACTATGCAGCACCAACCGGATATCCGGGCGCGAAGCGCCGAGGCGATCAAACCAATCGTACAAACTGTCGATGACGCGCAAGGTGTGGGCCGCCACAGTCAGGTCGACGAACTCGTCCTCGAACCCTAGCCCGGAGGAATCGCGGACGAGGACGACCTGGGCGTCGGGCGTTCGGTCCACGGCCACGCTCGCCTCGGCAGCCAGTGTCTCCGGCACTTCGAGCAGAAACCGGTAGGCCATTCTCGCCATTCCCTCCCGACGATGTCGCACCCAAACTCGCGCATGTCGCCGACAGCCCGGCGATCATCCGCTCCCAACGCGGGAGATTGTAGCGCACCGCATCGCGCCGGCCGCGCCGGCCATCGGCCATCTGTGACTTCCTGGCTGTTGCATTCGGCTCATTCGGCTCCTACGGTGGATCTGCGTCGCCCGCATTCTCCGCCGGGAGTGTTTTTGCGCAATTCGCCCGGAACCGTTTGCCGCACCGGCGCGTTTCCGCGGCAGGGAACGCGGGAAGGGGGATCATCGTGCATCACTCGACACGCCGCCGATTCTTGGCGGCGATGCTGGCAGCGCCGGTTTTGGCGCCCGTCGCCTTGCCAACCCTCGAGACTGCCGCCAAAGGCAACGGCCGCAAGCTTGCTCGCTACGCGCGCAAGTTCAAGGGAGATCGCTATCGTTCAGCCAGCGCCGATCCCAAGCGGGGTTTCGATTGCTCGGGACTGACCTGGTACTGCGTGCAAAAAGTCTACGGGATGGACATTGGGCGCAGCGTCACGTCACAGTGGAAGTTCGGCAAGAAGGTCAAGAAGTCCGGGCTGCGCTCCGGCGACCTGGTGTTTTTCGTCAACACATACGAGCGTGGACTCAGCCACTGCGGCATCTATCTGGGCGGTGGCAAGTTTATCCACGCCGAGAGTGAGAAAACTGGCGTGATCATCACCCGACTCGACTCCGACTACTACACCGAGCACTACAAGGGCGCGCGCCGATTGTAACCGCGAACCACCGCCCCTGGCGCCCGGCGCCGCAGACCCGGAGGGCCGGCTCCGCGTTGGGAGACATTGCCGCGGCGTAGCAGATTGGCGAGCATCAGTGATGTATCACGCATTGCTGGCGGCTGCTTCGGCTGACCAGCGTCTGTCATCGTCAGGATGCAGCCAGCAAGCACAAGCTAGAGAATCCCGGTAAACCGCTGCATTCGACACGGATACCGGGATTCTTCACGAGGTCCAGAGCGACCGCCGCATGGGGCGGCAGAATCTTCCGCGCGCCAGCTAGAACTCGTCGTCGTAGCCGCGAAAATCACGCACTAATTCACGGAATTGCACCGAGGCCTCGCCAGCCGCCGCCGTCACCTGCCGCCGTCGCTCCTCATCCAGCAGCAAATAGAAGATGACTCCCAGCGCTGCCGCCAACCACGCGAACAGAGCGCCCGACTCCTTGCCAGTCTCCACGGTCGCCTCGGCCGCTTCACGGGCAGTGTCTTTGGCCCGCTCGCCAAGATGCTCGGCGCGATCGCCCAACTCGCTGGCGTGTTCCCGGACCGCCGCCGTCAGATGCGCTGCCGCTCGCTCCGGTTCGGCCGGCGCCACCTCGCCCGCCTTCGTTCGCGCGGCGCGCAACTGCTCGCCGATCAGATCGGCCGCATGCAACACCGCATCACGCAGCGCCGGAGCCAACTCGTCAGCAAGCGCATGCGTGCCTTCTCGTGCCGAATCGGCCAGCGTCGCGCCACTGCCGAGCGTTCGCTCCGCATGCGCCAATGCGCCCGCGACGGCCTGGGCCGCGGCGGCCTGCGTCGGATTGAGTTTGGCAAGATCGATCGACTCGGCTTCCTTGCGCAGATCGCGCAGCATCGCCTCGGTCCGCTGACGAATGCCGGAGCCAGTCTCGCGGACCGATTTCCGCGCCTCGTGGCTCGACGTTGAGACAGCCTTCTCGATCGTCGAAGCATCGAGCTTCTTCAAGCCGGCGAGCCGCTCCCTTAGCCAATGCGCGGCGTCGGGCGCGTGCTCCTCGAGCGCAGCCAGCGCTTCGCTCGTCCGGTCGGAGACGGATGCGGCCGCCGCCTCCGCTCGCGCCGCTGCCTCGCGGCGTTCCTTCTTGCGCGTTAGCACCAGGGCCACACCGGCGAGTACAGCGGCTCCTGCGGCAGCCGCCATAATCACCTGCCCGGTGGATCGCTCCTGATCCAGTTCGTCCATCTCACCATTCCTCCGGGTGGCGAACCCTTGTCAGACGACTCGCCCGCTAACGCGGATTGTACGCTGCGCAGCCTGCGCACGACGCATGGCTCAGGTTGCTCCCCTTCGCTTGCTATCATCTCTAACCAGCGGGGATCACCGCGCAGCAGGAGGAGCGCATGCTGCTGGCCATCGATGTGGGAAACAGCAACATCCTGTGTGGACTCTATGAGTCTGGCGGTCCCCATCTGCTCGCGTCGTTCCGTCTTTCCACCGACCGTGACCGCACTGCGGATGAATGGCTCGCTATGCTCGCCGCGCTGGTCGATCACGACGGACGCCGCCTGCGTGACGTGGATGCGGTGATTCTCTCCAGCGTGGTGCCCAGCGTCACGACATGGCTCACGGAAATGTGTCGTCGCGGTCTCGGTCTCGATCCCATCA
>JADLCW010000315.1 GCA_020847015.1 Thermomicrobiales bacterium
TACGTGATCGCCCAGCCGTGCATTGGGGTGAAGGACGCAAGCTGCGTCGAGGTCTGCCCCGTCGACTGCATCCACTCCACCGACGAGGACGACCAGTACTTCATCAACCCCGACGAGTGCATCGACTGCGGCGTGTGCGCCGAGGTCTGCCCCGTCGAGGCCATCTTCTTCGAAGACGATCTGCCCGAGCAGTGGGCCAATTACACTCAGATCAACGCCGACTACTACAAGAAGTAGTCGTTACCCCGGAGGCCGCTCATGACCGCCGCCATAACCGTCGAGGAGCGCACCATGGAGGCGCTGCACTCCGTCATCGACCCCGAGCTCGGCATCAATGTCGTCGATCTCGGGTTGATCTACGGCGTGGCGTTCGACAACGGCTGCGTCTGCGTGACGATGACGCTGACGACGCCCGGCTGCCCGTTGCATGGCAGCATCAGCGAAGCGGTGCACACCTCGGTCGAGGTGCTGGTGCCGGAAGCGGAAACGATCCATGTCAATCTCGTCTGGGACCCGCCATGGTGCACGGATCGGATCACCGAGGCGGGATTGCGCGAGCTGGGCTGGTGCTAGTCGAAATCGGAGCGCGATCATGAGCGGACCCACGACCACCGGCGCCTCGGAGCCGATTCTGGCGAGCTGGAAGATCAGCGACGTGCTGCACCACTATCCGGCGCTGCTGGATACCCTGGTCGCGCTCGATCCGGCCTTCGGCGCGCTGCGCAACCCGCTGCGGCGGCGCGTGCAGTCGCGCCTGGTCACCGTCGCGCAGGCGGCCGCGATCGCCGGCATGGAGCCGACCGCGCTGGTGCATGCGCTCAATGCCGCCGTCGGGCTGGCGGAACCGGCAGCCGAACCACAATCCGCCGCGCCGGCGTCGCCAGCGGCCCCGCCCGCGTGGGTGGACACCGCGACCGTCGCCGTTGAATTCGACGCGCGACCGCTGCTGGCCCGAGGCGAAGAACCCTTCTCAGCCATCATGCAGGCCGCCGGACCGGTGCCGGAAGGCCAGATCCTTCGGGTGTACGCCCCCTTCGATCCGATCCCCCTCTACGACGTGTTCGCGCGGCGCGGCTTCACCGGCTGGGCGCGCCAGATCGGTCCGGACGACTGGGAGGTCTCCTTTCTGAACGAAGGGCGGCCGGCCCACGCGCCGCACGCCGCCGCCGCGCCGCCGGCAGCCTCCGCCTGGGAAACGCCAACGGCGGAAGTGACGATCGATGTCAGCGAACTGGTGCCGCCGGAACCGATGATCAAGATTCTGCAGACGCTGGAGGAGCTGCCGCCGGGCGGCACGCTGCGCGTCCATCACGTCCGCCGTCCGATCCATCTCTACCCCCGTCTGGATGAACTCGGCTGCCGCCATGAAACGCGGGAGCCGGAGCTGGGCAAGGTCGAGGTGCTGATCCAGAAACCGGCCGCCGCGCCAGAGACCGGAGCGTGACCACCACGGCCGCCGCGCGCCCCTTCCGGGTCACGGGTCTGAGTTCGGCCGACGCCCCGGCGCTGGATCTACCGGCCCGGTTCATGGCCGTGGGCATGGTGGCGCTGGCAGCGCTGGCGCTGATGGCCCCCTGGACCATGCCGCTGCTGCTCAACAGCTTCTACGACCCGCGCCTGCTCGCCTTCGTCCATGTCAACACGCTGGGCGTCATCGGCGCGATCATCCTCGGAGCCAGTTACCAACTCATCCCGGTCGTGTTGCAGACGCCGCTGACCTCGGTGCGGCTGGGGCGCATCTCGTTCTGGTGCTATCTCGGCGGGTTGATCGCGCTGCCGCTCGGGTTGCTGCGCACCTGGACGCCGGCGCTGGCGGTCGGCGGCACGCTGCTGCTGGCGGCGATCCTCCTCTACGCCGGCGTCGTGTTCACCACCCTGCGGCGGGCGCCCCATCTGGACGCCATCGCCTGGCACGTCGCCATGTCCGTCGCCGGCGTGCTGGGCGGAGCCACCTACGGGGTGATTCTGGCGCTGAACAAGGGGTCCGGGTTTCTCGGCGCGCACACGCTGAACAATCTCGCCGCGCACGCCACGATCATGCTCGGCGGCTGGGTGGCGCTGCTGCTGATGGGGGTCGCCTATCGGCTGGTCGGCATGTTCACCCTGGCCGAAGATGCGCTGTGGATTCCCGGCGCCTGGCTCGGACTGGTGTTGACCGCCGGCGGAGCCTGGACGGTTTCGACCAACATGCATCTCGGCGGGCCGCGCGCGTTCGATCTTGCCGGCTCCATCGCGCTGCTGGGCGGGCTGATCTGCTTCGCCGCGCAGATCGTCCACCTGTTCCGTCGCCGTCGGCGGCGCATCATCGACGTGCATAGCCCCTTCGTGATGACGGCGGCCGCCGCCGGCGTCATTGCCGCGGCGCTGCTCGTGGTTGGCTTTGCGCGCGAGCTGGGACCGAACTCGCCGCTCTGGATCGCCGCCGGCTGGCTGGCGATCGCCGGGTTCGCCGAGACGGCCATCCAGGGGTTTTTTTACAAGATCTCCACATTTCTGGTTTGGCTGCAGCGCTATGCCCCGCTGGCCGGTCGGCAGCGCGTACCCCAACTGGAAGATCTCTACTGGCGACGTCTGGCCTTCGTGGGCTGGGGCATCTGGACGGCCGGCGTGGCGCTGGA
>JADLCW010000316.1 GCA_020847015.1 Thermomicrobiales bacterium
GCGGAAGTGCGGGGCTACTCGCACGCCGGGCACTTCGACGACCGGCGCGCCGATTTCATCGACCGCTTCGCGCAGTTCGCGGTGATCGCGGCGCGCGAGGCCGTTTGCTCGTCCGGGGTCGAGTGGACCGACGAGCTGCGGGAGACCGCCGCCATCATCACCGGCTCCTGCGTGGGCGGGCAGAACACCGAGGACGAGGGGTTCGTCTCCGTCTACAAGCAGGGCGGGGTCCGCGTCCACCCGCTGACCATCCCCAAGACGATGGCCAACGCCGGGGCGAGCCACATTTCGATGGAGTTCGGGCTGACCGGGCCGAGCTACACCATCTCGACGGCCTGCTCGTCGGCCGGGCACGCCATCGGCGAGGCGTTCTGGAAGGTGCGGTCGGGCATGGCGCCGCTGGCCATCGCCGGGGGCAGCGAGGCGCCGTTCAGTTTCGGCATCCTGAAGGCGTGGGAAGCGATGCGGGTGGTGTCGCCGGACACGTGCCGCCCGTTTTCCCGCGACCGCAAGGGGATGATCCTGGGCGAGGGCGCCGCCATGTTCGTGCTGGAGCCGCTCGAGGCGGCGCGCGCGCGGGGCGCGGCGATTCACGCCGAGATCGTGGGGTTCGGCATGTCGGCCGACGCGTGCCACATCACCCAGCCGTCGAAAGACGGGGCGGCCCGCGCCATGCGCCGGGCGCTGGCGGACGCCGCGGTCGAACCCGCGCGCATCGGCTACGTCAACGCGCACGGAACCGGGACACTGGCCAACGACCTCACCGAATCGGCCGCCATCCACGAGGTGTTCGGGGAGCGTGCCGGGCGGCTGCCGGTGAGCTCCACCAAGTCGATGCACGGGCACGCGCTGGGCGCGGCGGCGGCGCTCGAAGCGGCGGCGGCGGTGATCGCGCTGCGGGACGGCTTCCTGCCGCCCACCGCCAACTTCACCGAAGCCGACCCGGAGTGCGCGCTGGACGTGATTCCCGGCCGGGCGCGCGAGGCCGCCGTCGAGTATGCGCTGTCCAACTCGTTCGCCTTCGGCGGCCTCAACGCCGTGCTCGCCTTCCGCCGCGCCTGACGGCCGCGGCTTCAAGAATCGCCCCCTTCCAGCCGATAAACAGTTCGAGAAGCAGGCCGAAATGATTTCGCTGCGCAAATACCTCTACGCCCGCCCGCCGGGCCCCGCGGCCGGCCCGGGCGATGCGGGCGAGGAGTTCTGCCAGGCGCTGGCGAGCCTGGCGGGCGCGGTGCTGGACGCGATCGAAGCCCACGTCTTCGTGCAGTCCCATCCGCGCGCGCGCGTCTACCCGGAGGAGTTCGGCAAGGTGCGCCGGTCGATCGAAAGCGACCCCGCCCCGGGCGAGCTGCGCGCCGCCGGCCTGGCGGTCGCGCGCCTGCTCGAAGCGCACCAGCACACCATGGCCGAGCTGGACGTCCTCGAAAGCGCCGAGGTGCAGCAGATCGTCTCGATGCTCAACCAGACCATCGCCGCGCTCTCGGCGGGCAGCGACCGGTCGGTGGAGCGGCTGCGCCAGATCGAAGGCGACCTGAAGCACGCCACCGCCATCCCCGACATCGTGGCGTTGAAGGCGCGGCTCAGCGACACGCTGCGGTACGTGCGGGAAGCGAGCGTGCGCGAACGGAGCGAATCGGCCGAGACCGCGGCCCGCCTGGCCCGGGACGCGCAGCGCGCCCAGGAACGGATGGCGGCGGCGCGTTCCGGCGTCGGCGGGCGCGAGGAGGCGGAGCTGCGGATTCAGGCGATGTGCCAGCGGCCGGTGCGCGGCGCGCTCGCCGTGTTCGTGCTGGACCGCGCCGAAGCCATCCGCCAGCGCTTCGGCGGCACGGTGGCGGACCGCTACGTCTTCCTGTTCGTGCAGGACCTGCTGGACGCCCTTCCCTCGCCCAAACAGCTCTTCCTGTGGGACACGTCCGCGATCGTGGCGGATCTCGAAAGCGAGTCGCATCCCGACGCGCTGCGCGCCGAGTTGCGGGCGGCGCTGGCGGCGGCGCCGGCCGAGCGCCGGCTCGACATCGGGCAGCGGCTGGCGGTGTTCAGCAACCACCACCGGTGGACGGTGATCCCGCTGGGGGCGTCGGACACCCCGGCCGAAACCGTGGCGCGGGTGGAGAGGGCGGTCGCGGGATGAGCGCGGAAGCGTCCGGCGGCGCGGGGCAATGGTTCGAAGCCAGTCCGTGGGCGGGACTGGCGCTGGACGGCGACACCCTGCGGGTGCTGGCGGCCAACCCCGCCGCGGCGCGGCTGTACGGGCGCACCCCCGAGCAGCTCTGCCAAATGAACTGGGCCGAACTCTCCGGCGACGCGGCGCCGGTCTGGGAGGGCCGCGCCGTGCACCGCCGGGAGGACGGGAGCGCATTCGAGGTGGAGGTGGCCACCGGGGCCGCCTGCGCGGACGGCCGGGCCCTGCGGGTCGTGCAGCTCAAGCCGCCCGCCTGCGACATGGAGGGCACGCTCGCTGCCGAAGTGGTGGAGATGCTGGCCGGGCGGCAGGCGGTGGAGCCGATCCTGTTCCGCATCGCCGAGCTGTTCGACCGGCGCTTTCCGGCGCTGGCTTCGGCCGCGCTCCTGCTGGCGGACGGCCGGCTCGTGCACGCGGCCGCGCCGCGGCTGGGGGTCCCCTTGCGGCATTCTCTCGACGGCCTGCCCATCGAAGAGGCCCCAGGGTCGGGCGAGCCGGCTTCGCCCTATTGGGGCGAATCGGCGAACACGGCGGACATCGCGGCCGACCCGCGCTGGAGCCGGTGGCGGGCGCTCGCGCTCGACGGCGGGCTGCGCGGCTGCTGGTCGGAGCCGATGGTATCCGGGGCGGGGGAGATCCTGGGGGTGTTCTCGGTTTTTCTGGCGAGGGTGCGCCCGCTCGACCGCGCGGAGCGGCGCGCGGTCCGCGCGGCGGCCCACATGGCGGGGCTGGCGGTGGAGCACCGCAACCTCACCGGCGAGCTGACCTACCAGGCGTTCCACGATCCGGTGACCGGGCTCCCCAACCGCATCCTGTTCGAAGAGCGGCTGCGGCAGGCGCTGGCGCGCCCGGGACACGAGGGCCGCGGGCTCGCCATCCTGTACATCCATCTCGACCGCATCTCGGTGGTGGCCGACCTGCTCGGGAGGCAGGTGTCGGACCTGCTGCTCGACCAGGCGGCGCGGCGCCTGGAGCCCGCCCTGCGCGGCGGCGATACGCTCGGCCGGGTGCGGGAGCACGATTTCGCCGCCCTGCTGCCGGGGGTCGGGTCGCCCGCGGCGGCGGACGCGTCCGGCGAGCGGGTGCGCCAGTCGCTGGCGGCGCCGTTCGCCGTGCTCGGGCACGAGCTGACGGTCACCGCCAGCGTGGGGGCCGCGGTCTATCCGGTCCACGGAACCGAGGCGGCGGCCCTGCTGCTCAACGCCGAGACGGCGTCGCGGGCGGCGCAGCGCACCGGCCGCAACCGCGTGCAGTCCTTCCAGCCGGAGATGAGCGCGCGCACGCGCCAGCGCCTGCTGATCGAGAGCACCCTCGGGCGGGCGGCGGAGCGCGGGGAGCTGAACCTGCTCTACCAGCCGCAGTTCGACGGCGCCGGCGGCAGGCTGTGCGGGGCCGAAGCGCTGCTGCGCTGGAATCACCCGGAGATCGGGTTGTCGTCTCCGGCCGCGTTCATCCCGGTGGCGGAGGAGACGGGGCTGATCGTCGAGATCGGGCGATGGGCGCTGGTGGAGGCGTGCCGGCAGGCGGCGCGGTGGGCGGCCGGGAGCGAGCGCCCGATCCGGGTGGCGGTCAACGTGTCCCCCGTCCAGTTCGACCGCGACGGCTTCGTCGAGTCGGTGGCGGAGGCGCTGCGGGAAACCGGGCTCGACCCCGCGCTGCTCGAAATCGAGCTGACCGAGGGGGCGCTGGCCGGAGACATCGATCGCGCCGCGCTCACGCTGGGGCGGCTGGCGGAGCTGGGCGCAGGGACCGCGCTCGACGATTTCGGCACCGGGTACTCCTCGCTGTCGTACCTGCAGCGGCTGCCGGTGGGGGTGATCAAGATGGACCGCGCCTTCACGCAGCAGATCGTCTCCGAGTCCGACCGGCCGCCGCTGGCCTCCGGCATCGTGACGCTGGCGCACGCCCTGGGGCGGCGGGTGGTGGCGGAGGGGATCGAAACCGAGGCGCAGCGCGCCGCCGTCTGCGCGATGGGGGTCGATGTCCTGCAGGGATTCCTGTTCGGGCCGCCGAGCGACGTCGGGACGTTCGCCTCCCGCTGGCTGCCGGAGACGGCGCGGCTGGCGGGCGCGTCGCGATAGGCGCGCGGTCGCGCCGCGGGGCGATCAAGAGACGGATCGGCCGGTTCTTTCCAGGGGAGCCGAATCTGTCTCAGGTTCCGGAAATGGGCGGGGCAGGCAACGACCGCTCTCTACCGCTGACGGTCGATTGCACCTCATCTGCCGGGGTATTCGTCTCCGTGCGACGATGCCGCGTGCCTCCTGGCTACGGGCCGCTTGTGCAATCCGACGGTCTTACCTGGAGGCACGCCGCATAGTCTTGACCAGAAGCGCGCCGCAAGCAATCGTTGAGATCCATGCTCCTATCCAAACGCTAAAGCAAACGCGCCTCCGTCGAGTATGACGCGGATCGTTAGGAATCGGCTGCTTTGGCCGCAGGCTCGATATGTCCGTGTCGAAGGAAGTGCCGCCCGGTTTCCGGTCTGCTCCGTGCGACAGGATCTCAGGAGGGTATGGGCCAGCCGGTCGCGAGTACAAATACGACTGTTGCCAAGGGTCAAGCGGGACGTGCTCGAGATATGGCCCTCGCCAGTCCTCGACTCCTGGATTGACAACAAGGGAACCAAGCCCGATGCCGACAGGTGGATAGTCCCCGCAGTCGCTGCGATACCGCTCAACGGCTTCCCGAATCGCCTGCACCTGTAGACTCGCGTCGAGGTATCGAAGGCGATTCCAGTCCGGAGGCGGACATCCGAAAGAGCCCACATAGACGATCAAGGCGGAGAGAGACAGTCCCACGACAGCAAACAGCCGGGCAAAGGGTTTCAGCGCGGGAACCAGCACCAGCCGGAGGAGATGAAAGTTCCATGCCGGAATGCGTCTGACGCTCACACCAAACGGACGCACGCACGGGCGAAAACGTCGATGGCGGATTCAGTTTCCGCGATCGTCTTACAGATCGCTTCCGGCAGA
>JADLCW010000317.1 GCA_020847015.1 Thermomicrobiales bacterium
ACGGCGCTGGAGTCTCGCGCCGCGGCCAGCGAGGCGACGGGCGACAGCATCGCGCAGCGGCTCGCGCGAACCGAAACCAAACTCGACGCGATCCTCGAAAAGCTGGGCCGCATCGAGGCCCGCGCCGGCCGCCCGTAGGATGGACCGCCCGCCCCGAGGCGACCGACCCCCCCGTTTCCTCCCCCTTCCCCGGATTTTTCAAGATTTTTTTCGCGCCGTAACCCCCGAATCCGGCGCGGTTTACGTTGCGCACGTTTGCGCAGCGGTGCTTTTTTTTGCGAAAACATTTGCATCCGTGCGCAACGTGGTGTACACTTAGATCGTCATGGCGAACGAACCGAGGATGCCCCGGAGATAGACCGATGACCTACCTTGTGACTGCCGAGCATTGCAACGGGAAAACGGACGGACACTGCTGCGCCGACGGAGTTTGGGATGATCCGACCGACGCGCTCAATCTCACCGTCGATGCCGCCGATGAGGATGCGGCGATTGCCGCGGGCGAGGCGGAGCTGGCGCGCATCGTCGCCGCTGGACCGCGCCGAGAGCACCTGTCGCGGTGCAAGCGCACCCTGCGCGCCGGTTCGAACGACTGGTGGAACTCGGTCCACGTTTCCGCAGTCTCGCAGTAACGACCCGCACGCGACGGCTGGCCCTCCCAGCCCCAGCGTCCGGGCCGCATGGGGCGGCTCGCAAAGGAATCTCGATGAAACGCAAAGAGAAAAGACAAAACGGCTCGGTCCGCCTGCCGGATGATCTGTTCGCGCGTGTCCGGCGGCTGGCCGATGCCGAGGGCCGCACGATCGGCGGGCAGCTCGCGCGATTGGTCGCGGAGGCGCTGCCTGGCGCCGAGGCCGAGGCGGGGATCAAGGTTCCTGTCACGCGCAAACCCACGGCGGAGACGGCGCGATGAGAGGCGGCGAGCACAAGCCCTGCGTCGATTGCGGGCTGCGTAAGACGAATCACACCAGCGGCAAATGCACACGATGCCGGGGCCGGCGGCGCAACAATCAGCCGCGCTCGCTGACGTTCACCGCACTCCGCGCCGCGAATCTGGAGCGGTGCATCACGGCATGGCATCCGCTGATGGATCGCAGGCCCGCGGAGTACGCGGGCGAGCTGCTGGGGATGGCGACGCTGCTGCGGCGCGCGTGCGATTCCGCGGACGAGCGTGGCGCTGTGGAGTGCATCGTGGACGTGGTCCTCATGGCCGATCTGCTGGCGGTGCGGATGGGGCACTCGCTGACGGTGGCGATCCCGGAGCGATTCGACGCGGTGAGTCGGCGGATCGGGAGCAAGGTGTTTCTCGGGGCGGGAGGGGCAACATGATCCGCATCCATATTGATGACGGCGCGGAGACGGTGCGTATCGAGGCGCCGCTGATCCAGGGGCGGAAGCGGACGCGAACGAATCGCTACGGCGTGCGGCTCTACACGCGGGGCAACGTGTACTCGATGGAGCTGCGAGCCGTCTCGCGCGACCGGGATCTGATCGGCGTGGCGGGTCTGATCCTGGACGCGATCGAGCGGGAGCGGAACGGGGGTGCGGTGTGTTGATGGAGGATCGTGACATTTGCGCGCGTGACCGGCACAAAGAGGGCGCGCCATCCAGCCGTCCACAGCGGATCAATCCGGGGCGATCTATCGCCTGTCCGCGATGCGCTGGACGGTCGAGCAACGTCATCGACTCGCGGGCGAGAGGAGTCGGGGTATTCCGGCGTCGCGTGTGTGTGAGTTGTGGGTTGCGATTCTCCACTACGGAACGGTTGCTCGAAGACCCGCGCGACTTGAACGGATGCTATGCGATCTGAGTTTCCACTCGCTGCCGCGCCCCGGTCGCGTGACCGACGGCGCGATGCGGCAACCGTCCGCGGCGGATCAACCGGACGTCGCGGGCGGTCGATGCGGGGCAGTGGTCTGCGGCAAGCCGGGGCATTCTCGCCATGACAATCGGTCCGCCGCGCGGGTTTGATTCCCGCGACCCGCTTTGCGATCACGATGGACACGATCGTAGGAAGGGGTGACGTATGGACTAGGTCAGGGCTGCAATGCCCTAAAACGATACGTCTTACGCTTGTGGCGTACATGTGCGCCGGTCCCCGTTCCATCGACGGGGACTGGCAATGCGAATGAACATCGTGGGGACGATGGGCCGGGTCGCTACCGGCAAAGCAGGTTCGACTCCTGCCGTTCGCTGTTTTTTCAGGAGTTACCCATGAATCGAATCCTCAGAATCCGACGGCGCGTCGAGTCGGGCATGTATGACGATCCGGGAATTATCGACGCCAAGTTGAACGGCGCCTGCCGCAAGCGGTTCCTGGAGCGGGTCGGCATCGATGATCCCGACGTGGTGCATCCCGACGCACGCGGGGCGGCAGGCGTGACGATCGCGCTCGCGTTACTGTGCGGCGCCTTGGCGGCGATCGTCGTATTCTGGGTCGCGATGGAGTTGGGGCGATTGTTGTTTGGGCCGTTGCCGAACTAACTCTCCCCTCCGCAGTGCGATCCGTGACCGCGCCGGGTCCGGGGCAGGCTTGACATGGGCCTGCGTAGTTGGCGTTGAGAGCGGCGATACAACCGACGCCAGGGGAAGAGCGAGCATGACCGGAGGGCGCTCGCTACGGGTCGCACGTTTTTTGTGGAAATGGAAACCAAAGTGGCGGGCGTGACGGCGACGTTAGACCGCCACGCCCGCGCATGAACGGAGAACAGACAATGGGATACGATGACCGGGAGGAACGGGGAACGCAAGAGGGTGACGGCGGGCAGCCGCAACAAGTCACGACCTCAGCCCTATCGGTGCTGGAGCGGGCGCAGCTCGACGTGCAGATCAGCACGGCGAAAGCCTACCCGCGCAGCATCAAGAAGTTCAAGGAGGAGGCCCGCGCGATGGCGCTGCTCGACGAGGAGACGGCCGCGAGCTGCTTCTATGCCGTGCCCCGCGACGGAAAGATGATCGAGGGGCCGTCGGTGCGGCTCGGCGAGATCGTGGCATCGAGCTGGGGCAACATCAAGTTTGGCACGCGGATCATCGGAGACGACGGGCGATTCATCACTGCTCAAGCCGTGTGTCACGACCTCGAAAAAAACGTGGCGATCAGTTGCGAGGTCAAGCGAAGAATCACCAACAAGAGCGGGCGACGCTACTCAGAGGACATGATCCAGGTGACGGGCAACGCGGCGGCGAGCATCGCGCTTCGCAACGCCGTGTTCCGCGTGGTCCCATTTGCGTATGTGAAGCCGATCTATGAGGAGTGCCGTCGCGCCGCGGTGGGCGACGTGAAAACGCTGGGCACGCGACGCGCGAACATGGTGGCGGCGTTCCTCAAGATGGGCGTCACCCCTGAACGAATCTGTGTTGCAGTCGGCAAGCCCGCTGTCGATGACATCACGCTCGATGATCTGGCGACATTGCTGGGCTTGTTCAACGCGATCAAAGAGGGCGCGGTCACACCGGAGGAGGCATTCCCCGATCCCGCGGTTTCGGCGCGTGAGGAAGCGGCAACTCCCGCGGGCGTAGCGCCGAATGCGGCGCCGGCCAACACTCTCAACCCCGACGCGGCGGCGAAGCGGAAAACGATCCGCGATCTGAAGCTCAAGGTTCACGGCGACGTGTGGGCCAAGGCTCTGGCTGGGGTCGGAATGACCCCGCTCGAACTCGGCGGCTGTGATGACCTGCCGACGCTCGACGCGATCATCGAGGCGTTGGGCGGCGGCGCGAATGCGAAAGGCGGTGCGGCTTGAGGATTCAACGAATCACCTTTGAGAACTTCAAGGGGCTGCGGCGGACGAGCGAACTCGGCGCGTTGACGTTGCTCACCGGCCAAAACGGCAGCGGCAAGAGCGCCCACCTCCAAGCGATCCAATACGCAATCCAAGGCGACACGCCCGCGGGCGCGACGGCTGAGGCCGCAATGGGCTACATGGGAGTCAACGGCGGCGCGGTGCGTCTCGACTTCGACGGCGGTTTGGCCGTGCGACGGGGCATCATCCGCGATCCGCGGGAGCTGACGCTTTCGACCGACGTGAGTATCAGCACGATGCCGGGCGCCGCGGCGAAAGCGACGTGCGCGGAGATCGCCGCGAGATGCGGCGATTTCGCCCCGATGCACGACCTTGGCGCGGTCCTCAATCTCTCCGCGGACAAGCGGCGCGAGTACCTGCTGGCCCTGTGCGGTGCGGCGGCGACGGCTGAGGGGTTCGACGTACTCGGCCAGATCCGCGCCGAGTTCCTGCGCGGCCGCGACTCACTGAGCGAGGGGGAAGACGCGGCGCTCGAATGGTTGCTGGCCGACCTCGCGCCGATCGCCGCAGCGGCGTTATCGCCCGCGGACGCGGTGGGCAAAGTCGCCGAGCGGATCAAGGCCCGGATCAGCGAGACCAAAGCCGCGGCGGAGCGCGCCCGTGCGGCGGGGCTGGAAATGTCG
>JADLCW010000318.1 GCA_020847015.1 Thermomicrobiales bacterium
ATCGTGCTGCTCGGAACGGCGATGTGGTTGAATGCCCACGGCCAACAGTTCTGGAAAGTGGGAGTGGAACCAGATGCCGTGGTGGACATGCCGCTAGACGCTGTTCCCAGCCGTCCCCGGGATGATGTCGACGTCACGCCGGACGAGCTCGCCGCGTTGCCGGACCCGCAGTTGCGCGCCGCTTGGGGCGTCCTACGGGTCGAACTGCTACCGAAGGCCGAGCCAGCGCCATTGCCGGCCCCGCCGGTGCTCTCGCCGCCTGCTTGATTGATTGATGTCGAAGCACGGACCGGGCTATTGCCCGGTCCGTTGCTTCTCCATGCCTTGACCCGAGCCGGGGCCACTCGTGCTGATGACGCCGTCGGCGTTGGTGTCCAAATCCGGGCCGTGCTCGGCGGCGCGCCGTCGGGCGCTCTCCTGCAACTGCGCTGCGGCAGCCTCGCCGCTCAATTCGCCCGACTCGACTTCGGCCGAGAGATCGGGCACCCCTTTGCCGATGCCCGGCACCGGCACGAAACCCCGTTGCTCGCGATCGTCGCCGCGTTGATTCTGATTGGCCATGAATGCGCCTCCATTGCGAGTCAGGAGTCACGAGTCAGAGGTCAGACGTTCAAAAGTAGAGAACGGTGAAGCAGCCCCAGCCCGAGCCGCACAAGGACAGGACTTGTTGATTTGCTGCTGACTTCTGCCCCCCGTCTCCTGACTTCCGCAAACCTGGGGCGCAAGAACGGCGCCCGGCTGTGGCGGCGCGCGACATGCGAGAAACGCCGGCGGGTGCGCGGAGGGCGCATGGTAAGGTTGCGCCGGCTCGCTCGTCGGCCACGAGCGGCAGGAGCATGAGTGCGGGAGGAAGCGACGCGCATGCTGCGAACCGAGCGCGTGCCGCCGGCGGCGATGCGGACATGGCTGCTCGCCCAGCGGTTCCAGAAATTTCTGCTGGTAGGGGCAGTTGGGCTGGCGGTCAACCAAGGCCTGCTGATGCTCTTGGCTGGGCCGTTTGGCGTGGCGGTGGCGCTCGCGTCCCCGATCGCCATTCTCGCTTCGATGGCAGTCACCTTCTCGCTGAACGAGACGTGGACCTGGCAGGATCGCAATGGCGGGTCGCTGTCGCGGCGCGCCGCGCTGTACGGCACGATCAACTCCGGTGGTCTGCTGATCAACTGGGGGCTGCTGCTGTTTCTGGAGCGTCACGGTCTCCATTACACGATCGCTAACCTTATCGGAGCCGCCGCGGCGGCGGTTTGGAATTTCGCGCTGAACCACGCGATCACGTGGCGAAGCCGCGTGTAGCGCCGATCCGGGCGCGGCGCATTCGCGCGTGTTGCGCGGCGTCCGGTGCTTGGCGCCGTGCATTGCGGCCGATTCGGCTACACTCGGACAACAAAATTGCGCGCCGCGCGAGGCGGCGCGCCGTCGCGTTCGTTGGCGCTGGCGTGTCGTCGGCCGACGGACGACGCCCGGCGGGACCCCCCGGCGTCCGGCGGCATCGCCCAGGCGGCGCCCTGCAGGAGAGGAACGAGACGTGACTGATGTTTCCCGCAATGGCCATCAGACTAACGAGCACGGCAACGACGCCAAAGCGACTACAACCACCGGCGGTCAGGCTGGACTGACCGTGGTCATGGGAGCCGGGCCGGGCGGTCTCTGTTCCGCCTACGTGCTCAGCCAGGCGGCGCGGCCGGCGCTCGTGCTGGAAAAGGCTCCGTTTGTCGGTGGTCTCGCGCGACCGATTCGGCGCCAAACCGAGTACGGCGAATTCAAGTTCGACATCGGCGGCCATCGCTGGTTCACCAAGAACGATGAGCTGAACGCGCTGTTCCGGGAAGTCATCGCTGACGAGTTGCTTTGGGTGAACCGCGTCAGCCGCATCTACTTCGATGGCAAATACGTGGACTATCCGCTCAAGATTTCCAACGCGCTCAAGGCGGTCGGTCCCGTGGTGGCGGCTCGCGCCATGGCCGATTATGGCCGCACCCGCGTTGCGGCCAAGGCGCGCCCGAATCCGGTGGTGTCGATGGAGGACGCCTACATCGACCAATTTGGGCCGACGTTGTATCGCCTGTTCTTCCAACGCTCCTCCGAGAAGGTGTGGGGGCTGCCCTGCGATCGGATGAGCGGCGACTGGGTGTCGCAGCGCTCCAAGGGCATGTCGCTGGTGACGGCGGTCAAGGATGCGGTTGTACCCACCAAAGGCAAGGTCGTCAGTCTGATCGATGAATTCATGTACCCGCGCGGCGGGTTCGGTCGCTTTTCGGAACGGATGGCCGACGGAATTCGGGAGCGCGGCAACGAGATTCGATTGGGAGCCGGCGTCGAGAAAGTGCATCGCGAAGGCAACCGGGTTGTCGCGGTCACCGTTTCCCAGGATGGCAAGACGGAGCGGATCGAGGCGGAGAACTTCATCTCCTCCATCCCGCTAACGCTGCTCGCCAGGATCATGGATCCGGCGCCTCCGTCCAAGGTGCTGGAGGCTGCTGAGAAGCTCACCGTCCGCAACATCATCACGGTCAACCTGCTGCTGCATAAACGGCAGGTAACCAACGACACCTGGCTCTACGTGCACGACCGCAACATCCTGTTCGGCCGCTTCCACGAGCCGAAAAACTGGAGCCCGGAGATGGTCCCGGGCGACGACTACACGTCGCTGGTGGTCGAATATTTCTGTTCATTCGGCGACGCCATCTGGTCGATGAGCGACGAGCAACTGGTTGAGAAGACGATCGAGCATCTGATTCAGGATCTCGGTTTCATCAGCCGCGACGAGGTGCTGGACGGATTTGTCATCCGTGCCCCACGCGCCTACCCGGCCTATGTCATCGGCTACGAGAAGCCGCTGGAAACGATCAAGGCATTCGTCGACTCGCTGGAGAACTTGCAGATCATCGGCCGCTACGGCACGTTCCGCTACAACAATACCGACCACTCGATCGAGACCGGATTGCTGGCGGCAAAGAATCTGCTGGGCGAGCATCACAACCTGGATCAGGTCAACACCGACAAGGAGTACCACGAGATCAAGCGCGTCCCGCAGCCCGTCGGCTCTGGCGCCGAGCGCTAGCGGCCCCCAACGCATCGTGTCTGCCTTGGCCGATCCAGCGCCCACGGTAGAGGTCGCAGCGGGATCTTCGGCTCGGCCTCTGCGGCCTCAGATCTCGTTGGCGCAGATGCGGCTCGCCGGCTACCCGCAGCGGATGCTGGCGATGCTGCTGGTGCTCTATCTGCTCAAGCAGTTGTTTTCGGTTGGAGCTTTCCCGGCCTTCAGCGGTCACGACGAGTTGGCCCATTTTGCCTACATCGGCGTCCTGGCGGATCAAGGGCGGTTGCCCGTGCTGCCGGATGTCGCGGCATGGCGCCAGTTGAGTCCGACGCAGCGCATCAGCCCGGAATATGTCGACCAGATCCCGGCGGTTCTGTATCCCTACTGCCGGTACGCGCTCGACTGGTACTGCGAACCGGATAGTCCGCGCTGGAGCGCCGACCCGCCGCGGGTGGTGACGGTGCGCGATCAGTACTACCCTTCCGGGTACATCTACACCGCCAATCACCCGCCGCTCTACTATGCCGTGATGACGCCTCTCTACAAGCTCAGCGCGGGTTGGTCGCCGACGGCCCAGCAGTATCTCCTGCGCGTGGCTGCGATCCCGTTCGGCGTCGCCACCGTCGTGTTGGCGTTCTTGCTGGCGACGCGGCTGTTCCCTGGCGATCGCTTCCTGGCCGTCACCGTGCCCGCGCTGGTCGCGCTGCAGCCGCAGATCTCCTACGAGGCGGCGATGGTCAATAACGACATCGTCAGCATCGCCGTCTTCTCGGCAATCCTGTACGTGCTGGTGCTCGCCATTCGCGATCGGTTCCCGCGGCGCGCGTCAATCGCGCTCGGCGTGTTGTTGGGTCTCGGGTTGCTGACCAAGGGGACGATGATTACCGCGGCTCCGGTCATCGGGTTCGCGGCGCTGCTCGCCGTTGGCTGGCGGGACGTGCGCGGACTGGCGCGGCGCGCGTTTTGGATCGGGGCGCCGGCCGCCGTGCTGGCGCTGCCCTGGTACGCCTATATGCATGCTGTCTATGGCAACTTCGACGCCCTGGCGCAGGTGTCCGCGTTGCAATGGTGGAACAATCCGGAGGGCAACTTCGCCGAGTTGCTCGGCAGCAGCGACTTTGTACTGATGCGCTTCAAGGAGACCTGGGGTGAGTACGGTTGGCGGTTGATCCACCTCGGAAACGACCTGTTGTGGGCTATCGGCATCGTCACCGCGCTCGCCATCGTTGGCTGCTACCTCTATGCCGCCACTGCCGGCCGACATCTCGCGGTCAATGCCGGGGACCCGGTGATGCAGCCAATGCGCTGGCAGTGGCTTGCGCTGGCCACGCTTGCATCCGCCTGCGCGATAGCCTACCTGGCCGTCGTTCAATTTGGCGTCACGTTCTCGCTGACTCAGGCGCGCTACTACTTTCCGGTGGTCAATGCCGCGGCGCTGCTGGGCATGCTGGGGCTGCGTACGCTGATCCCGCCGCGCTGGCGGCCTTTGGGACAGGGGATCATCGTGGCGGCGCTGATCGTGCTGAGCGCGATCCTTTTTCTCCAATATGTGCTGCCGTTCGCCATCGGTCAGTCGGCGGCGCTATGATCGAGCGCGAGCGCGTCACTGGACCAGAGCCGAATGGCATCGGGTCGCACGCGGAGAAGGCGGCCCCCGCGCTGCGGCTGTCGCGCTGGGTCGCGCTTGCGGTTTGGCTCGCGACGTTCGGTTGGCTTGCCGCCGTGGTGGCGTTCGGGCGCGCCACCGTGCAGCTTCCCGGCGGCTTCGGAGTCGAGGAATCGATCCCGACCGTGTTGCGCCGCTTCGACGCCTCTTTGACGACCACGGGTTGGGGAGACACCGCCCGGATCGCGCTCTGGACGACCGGCGCGCTCGCCCTGGTTGCCGCCGCCGTCTACCTTTGGCTGGTGTTGTCTCCGCCTGATGCCGATTCGTGAGTGACCGGTCGCCTCAGTCCGGGTTGGGCGGCAGCCGCAGTGTCGTCGGTTGGGTCTGGGCCGCAGCATTCATCGCTCTGGCGGTGTTCGTTGGCTGGCGGCTGGGTCTGACCGATCTGTGGCGCACGGTCCCGACGCCCGAAGGCCCCGTGCGGCTGCCGAACGGGTTTGCTGGCGTCGACCACCCGTTTCACACGGTCCGCGCCGAGTTGCTCCGCCGCGAACTGGCCGAGGGACGCATCCTGCGCTGGGTCGGACAGCATCAGG
>JADLCW010000319.1 GCA_020847015.1 Thermomicrobiales bacterium
CCCGCAGCACGTCCACGAAGCGGAGATCGCCTTGGGTCGAGCGCCGTCCCAGACCCTCCACCCGCACTCGGCCGCCGGTGACCGCCGCGGCGGCGAAGAAGTAGGAGGCGTTGGACGCATCCGGCTCAATCGCGTAGGTTCGCCCCAGGTAGCGTTGACCCGGGCGCACCCGCAACGTTCGCCAGTGCACGAGATCCAGATCCGCCGCGACACCGAAGGCAGCCATCACCGCCGCCGTCATCGGCAGATAGGGTTTGGAAACCAGATCTCCGATGACCTCCACGTCGATGCCATCGCGCGCGTAGGGGCCGGCCAGCAACAGCGCGGTGAAGAACTGGCTGCTCTCATCGCCGGCCATCCGACAGCGCCCGCCCGGCAACCCGCCCGCCTGCACGACCACCGGCGGGCACCCCGTGCCGAGCTCGCTGCGAACGTCGGCGCCCAGATCGTTCAGCGCCTGAATGAGCGGGGCGATCGGGCGCTGGCGCATGCGCGGCACGCCATCGATGCGATACGCGCCGTGGCCCAGCGGCAAGGCCGCCGTCAGGAAGCGCATCGCGGTGCCGGCGTTGCCGACGAACAAATCCGCTGCCGAAGCCGAGAATGTCCCTCCCCCGCCGCGCACCCGGAAGCGCGCCGCGGACTCATCACTCTCCACAATGGCGCCGAGGGTGTTCAGCGCGGCCGCCATGAAGCGGGTGTCGTCGCTATGCAACGCCCCGGTCAGCGTGCTCTCGCCATCGGCGAGCGCGGCGACCAGCAGCGCCCGGTTGGTGATGCTTTTCGAACCGGGGACCCACACCACACCGTCGACCGGGCGGGTTGCCGGGCGCGGCGCGAGCAGATCGGGAAAGATGGGTGACGCAGACGCAGACATCCCGGGCGAAGCCTCCCTGGAGCGCAGGTGACGGAGATCGTTCGCCGTCAAGAGTACCAGCGCACGCCTGTTTCAGGATTCCGGCGGCTGCCGGCGGGTATACTTTCCGACGCGGCGACGCGCCTGGTTGGTTGGCCGCCGCGCCTCCCGCTGGCGCGCCGCATCCGTCCGCTCGAAGAAGGACCTAATGGAACCACGTCCGCCCCGACCGCGAACGCCCGATCCCGGCGGTCTCGCTGCCAGCAGCCAGCCGATCGGGCGCACCAACATGCCCGATCCGTTTGTCCCGGCCCCTGGCTACACGGCCCAGCCGCAAGGCGTGCAACTGTCCGGCGAACCGCTTCTGCCGCGGCAGGAGCGCCGCCGCCAGCGCGTCGCGCGCGGGGTGTTGGCGTTCGTCGCCGCGCTGATCGTGCTTGCTGCGCTGGGATGGATGGCCCGCGACAGGATCCTGCCGAAGAGCGGCGAGATCGCGCAGGACCCGGCCGCCCCCGCGCTCGTCGCGTCGCCGGCGATGTCCGTTGCGACACCTTCGCCGACCGCGCCCGCCCGCGCCGCCAATCTCCTCGCCACCGCTACGCCAACGCAGCCTCCCCCGGCGGCGCCGACCGCCGCGCCGCGGCCGGCTGGCCAGCCGACACAGGCTCCGTTGGTGAGCCGGCAGCAGAGCGGCGCGGCAGCCGGCGCCGCCGTCCGGCTAACGGATCTGCTGCCGACCGCGGCGCAGGTTCCGGCCGGGTTGCAGATGACCGAGGATGCCGAACGCTCCGAAGCCGAGGTGGTCGATTCACTGGGCGGCTCCGCCGAAGCCGCGCAACTGCTGAAAGAATGGGGCTGGGAGGGCAACGCCTTCCGCACCTTCGTCGATGTCACAGGCGACCTGCCGCCCGGCTCCACGACGTACCTCAACGTCAGTGTGCACCGCTTCGCCGACGCCGCCGCGGCCGACGACGCGCTCGTGTATTTCTCCGATCAGGTCGTCAACGGGCCGGGGTGGGAAGAGTTTCCGGTCGCACCGGTCGGCGACGCCGTGCGGGCGCTGCGTGGCGCGCCGGACGGGTTGCCGCTGGTGGTGCTGTACGTGCGCGACGGCTCGCTCGTGTACCGCATCGGCGCCTCGTCCAATACCGCCGACGGTGATCCCACCACCGATGCGCTGGCGGTCGCTCAGACGGTAACAGCGAAGTGAGTGGCCGGCGCGGCGACAG
Organism: Thermomicrobiales bacterium; assembly: GCA_020847015.1. Lineage (GTDB taxonomy): Bacteria > Chloroflexota > Chloroflexia > Thermomicrobiales > UBA6265 > CADCWF01. Next base: position 2,086 of record JADLCW010000319.1, read on the forward strand.
CGCCGCTCGCCGCGCCCAGGGAGAAGGCGACCATGTTCGATCGTGAAAATTGGGTCGGCATGGTGTTGTTGGCAGTCTGCGTCGTCGCGGGCGGGGTGCTCCTGCACGCTATCGCCACCGGCTCCGTCATTTCGTTCGAGGGTCCGCCCTGGCTATCGCCCATCCTCCTTCTGCTCTACGTCGGCGGTCTCGTCATCGCCTGGCGACGCATGCCCGGCACGCGCTTGTAATCGCGCGTTGGCGGCAATCCGGAGCGTAACCCGCTTCGGCGCCAGAACGATCGGCGGCCGCGCCAGGCGCTGCGCCGCAGGCCGGAGCCTTCAGCTCGATGTACAGCGGGCGCCCACCGCCCATCAGGAGCAAACGGGCATGTGGCGACAACACGGGGTGTTCTACCAGGTCGATCCCCGGCTGTTTCGCGATCTTGACGGCGACGGCGTCGGCGATTTGCGCGGGCTGCGCGACGGCCTCGAACATCTGCGCTGGCTTGGCGTGCAGGCGGTCTGGATTTCGCTGTTGTTGCCGTGGACTGCCACTGAAGTGAAGGGTGCTGGCGCGGTTTGGCCGGAGGGCGGCATCGGACTGGAATCACCCAACGGGCTGGCTCGCTTTGTCGAAGCCGCCCACCGGCTGGGGTTGCGCGTGCTGGTGGATGTCAACGA
>JADLCW010000320.1 GCA_020847015.1 Thermomicrobiales bacterium
CGAGACGGAGGCCTCGGCCAGGGTGTCCGCGATCAGACGCGCCTGCGTGGCCGGATCGAGTTCCTTGCGTACGATGCGCGATGCGGCCAGCACCGACAGATCGGCCACCTCCTGGCGCAGTTGCTGCCGGGCGGATTCCGTTTCCTGCCGCAGCGTGGCCTCGGCGCGCGCCAGATACTCGTCGGACTGGCGGCCGGCTTCCTCACGGGCCTTGGCCAGCGCCGCCTCGCCCGCCTCGCGGGCCTGGCTGACGATCTGCTGCGCCTGCTGCCGCGCCTCGGCCAGCACCTGCTCGTTGCGCTGCGCGGTGGCGGCCAATTCTTGCTTCATTCGCTCGGCGGCTTCCAGGCTATCGCGCACCCGTTCCTGTCGCTGGTCGAGAATCTGCGTGATCGGACCGAGCGCGAATTTCCAGAAGAGCCAAACAAAGATGATGAAAGCGATCAGTTGTACGATAAAGCCCCACAAATCGAGGCCGAGGGCACCCATAACCTTTCATCTCCCGCGATCCGCGCCGAGGGCGGCGGAGCCAGCATCACGATTCCGGCGCCCCGCCCCCGGGGCGTCCCCGCGTCCGGCGGCGCATCGCACCGCCGGATGCCGGACGCTCCTAGACGACGAAGGCGATGATGATGGCGATCACGAAGGCGTAAATAGCGACCGCTTCGGCGAGCGCCGCGCCGATGATCATCGTGGTCCGCACATCACCGGCGGCCTCGGGGTTGCGGCCGATGGCGTCCATCGCGCCGCGCACCGCCATGCCGATGCCGATGCCAGGGCCCAGCGCGCCGAGGCCGATCGCTATCGCCGCGCCGATCGCCTTCGCCGCGGCAACATCCGTAATCCCGTCGAGCATCCCGGTGTCCTCCCCGATGGCCGCGCCGGGCGGCCGATACGCTACTCGGCTGCGGACGACCCCCAGCCAATCCGCCAAATTCGTCCCCCGGCGCGGCACGCCGCGCTGGGGTTCCGGGCCAGCCGCCTGCGGCAGCCGATCCGGCCCCTAGTCCGCCGCGCCGGCCGGAGCGGTCCCCGGTGTCACAGCGGGATGATGGGCATCGGTGTGGGCCGCCTCGTGGTCGTCGTGCCCGGCGGCGGCGAGGTAGATGTAGATCAGGGTCAGCAGCGCGAAGACGAGCGCCTGGATGGTGCCGAACAGCAGCTCCAGCCCGATGAAGACGACCGGCAGCACCAGCGGGATGACGGCAATCTTGATGGCGCTGACCATGGCGTAGATGACGCCCAGCAGCACTTCGCCGGCGAACACGTTGCCGAAGAGTCGGGCTGACAGCGAGATGATGCGCGAGAACTCGGAGATCACCTCGATCGGGAACAGGAACACCGGCTCCGCCATGTGCTTGATGCGGCCAGCCGGCCCGTGGGCGCGGATGCCGGCAATCTGGACGACGACGAAGGTCAGCACCGACATCGCCAGCGTCATGTTCAGATCGGCGGTGGGCGGCCGAAACACCGCGAGACGGCCCGGCACATTGGTCTCTCCCTCGACCGCCGCTTCCTGGATCGCCGGCGCGGTCGCGACCGAGGCGACCTCCAGCGCCGCGTGCTCGCCAGCCGGGACGCTCTCCTTGAGATAGATCGTGCCGATGCCAGGCAGCACGCCGGTGTAGTTGGCGAGAGCGATGAAAATGAACAGCGCCGCCACTAGCGGATAGACCTGCCGCCCGAGTCGCTTGCCGCCGGTGCTTTCCACCAGTTCCAGCAGAAACTCGGCGATCATCTCGAAAATGCTTTGGCCATGCGTCGGCACCAGCTTGGCGTTGCGGGCGATCCGGTTGCCGACGATGATGATCAGCGCCATCACGATGAACATCGTGAACATCGAGTTGGTGACGGCGATCGGTCCGAGCTGGAACAGCCGCTCCGGCGCCAGCGCGATGTGAATCTCCATCCTGTGACGTTACTCCTCGTCCTCGCGGGCGCCTCCGCCCCGCTCCGGATGATCCGCATCCCACTGTGCGCGCCGCCGTTCGCGCTCCGCCGGGTCGATGTTCAGCCGGGGCGTCGGCATCCCGGTCGCCGCGCGCGACAATTTGACGAGCTCGTAGCCCGCCAGCACCAGCCCCAGCAGCACCCCGATCAGGGTGAACACCGGGGCGCGACCCAGCCAGCGATCCAGCGCCAGCCCACCCACGATCGGCAGGATCAGCCCCGCCGTGATGGCGAATCCGATCCCGATCGCTTGCGCGACCGCCCGCTGCCGAGGCCGCTCGGGGAGTCCCTCGCCGTCCGGCACGACTGCCTCCGGTCGATTGTTGCGCGCACCTGTTTCGATTGCGAACATTATCACAATCAGGCGCGCGGCGCCCCGGCGCCGTGCCTGCTCGGCACACCAAACAGGGCCGGCCTGCCCAACTTGGGCGGTAGGGTACCGCGCCCGGCGGCCGCACGCACGGGGTCGCGCGCCATCTGGCGGCGGCTTGGCGCTCGGCAACTCGACAACGTGGACGGCGCCCGCGCGGGGCGGCGCTGCCCGGCCCGGGTTACGCCTCGGGCGGAAAGCAGAACTGCAGCGTCGGGAAGGCGCGGCGCAGCTCGATCGCGTCCGCCCGCACCGCTGCCGAACCACGCCGCTCGTGCAGCACGTCGGCCATCAGATCGGCGATGCGCGCCATCTCCGGTTCCGTCATGCCCCAGCGGGTCACTTCGGTGGTTCCGATGCGCAATCCACCGGGGTGATCCCAGGCGGCCGGAGCGTCGGTGGGGATCAGATTCTTGTTGGTGATGATGTTGGCTTCGGCCAGCCGCTCGGCGACTGCTTCGCCGCCGCCGAACGCGCGCACATCGGCGATCGCCTGGTGGGTGCGAGTGAAACCTTTGTGGGCCGCCAGCATCGGCACGTCACGCGCCTGCAACGCGGCGGCGAGCGCCTGGGCGTTGACGACGATCTGGGCCATGTAGACCGGTCCGAAGGCGAGAAACTCGGCGGCGGCAGCCGCCAGCGCCGCCACCCGGTTCACCTGGTGAGTCGCCGCCAGGGTGGGGAAGATCGCATCGGTCAATGGTTCGGTCAGCGCCGGATCGTTCCAGACGATGACGCCGCTCTGGGGACCGGAGAAGGTTTTGCCAGCCGAACCGGTCAGCACGCAGGAGCCCTCGCGCAGCGGATCCTGGAATTGCCCGCCGCCGATCAGCCCCAGTTGATGCGCTCCGTCGAAGAAGACCCGCCCGCCCCACTCCGCGACAATCGCGCTCATCTCCCGCACCGGGAAAGGAAACAGCGTCATCGAGGCGCCCAGCGCCACCAGCGTCGGCCGAATCTGGCGTGCGGCGCCAGCGAAGGCGTCGAGATCGACGACGAGTTCGATCGGGTCCATCGGCACGTCGTGGACGCGCAGCCCGCGAATGCCGGCCGGACCGTCGGCGCGGTTACTGGAGTGACCGCCGAACGGCTGCGTCACGCTCATGATCGCGTCGCCGGGTTGGGTCAATGCGGCGTAGACGGTCATGTTGCCGATCATGCTCGCCACCAGCCGATGATCGGCGTAACGGGCGTTGAACGCGCGCTTGAGCAGTTCGACGCACAGCGCCTCGATCTCGTCGATGTATTTGGTTCCGACGAACCAGCGGTTGGCCGGGCCGATATGCCCCTCGGCGGCGCGCTGCCCGACCTCCGCCGAAAGCAGCCCGCGCACGGTGGGGCTCATCGGAGCTTCGGGGGCCAGCAGGTTGAGGCACTCCTCGCCGCGCCAGCGGGCGTTGCCGGCGACGGCGTCGAGCACGGCCTGCTGCATGGCGCGCGGGTCGCCGGCGCGATCGAGCGTGTCGCGCGCCCAGGCCAGCACGGATGCGTCGTGAATTTCCAGCGTGGGTTCCGTTTCGCGGGCAGCGGCGGGCATCGTGGAAACCTCCTCATCGTCGCGGCTGTCTGGGCGGGAATGATCCACGATCTGGCCCCGGCGGGGGCGCGGCCGGCGCGATGCGTCATCCTCCGCACGTTGCCGGATCATTCCCGGTCATCATCTGGATGCCAGCGGTGCGGCATGCATTCTGCACCTGCCCCTGCGGCGGCATCGCGGCGCGGTCCGCTGCCCGCCGGCTCGCTCGCCGCGCGGCATCCGTGGCGGCAGCAAACGGAGGTTTCCCATGAGCGATGGACCCCTACGACTCACCAGTTCCGTCTTTGTGAACGACGGTCCTATCCCGGCCGACTGCGGCTGCGACGGAGCGGGCGCCTCGCCGCCGCTGGCGTGGACCGGCGCTCCGAGCCGCACGGCCAGCTTCGCCCTGATCGTCGAGGACCCGGACGCGCGCTCGGGCCCATTCACCCACTGGCTGGTCTACGATCTCCCCGCCGACTCCGACGGGCTGCCAGCGAACGTGCCCCGGCAGCCGACCATTCCAGGGGGCGGCGCCCAGGGAGAAAACGGCTTCCACACGATCGGCTACGGTCCCCCGTGTCCGCCTCGCGGCGAGCACCGCTATGTGTTTCGGCTCTTCGCTCTCGACGCGCTGCCTGGTCTGCCGCCGGGCGCGAGTCGGGACGACCTCTCCAGCGCCATCGCGGGGCACGTGGTCGCCGAAGCGCGCCTGACCGGAACCTACGCTCGGTAGCGGCGCTCCTTCGCTCAATTAGAAGGGCCAGAGATTCATCTCCTGCGTCCAGGCGCGCGCCGGCTGGGTCAGCAGCATCAAGATCGCTTCAGCCACATCCTCAGGCAGCAAGAATTTGCGACCGGGGTCCGCCTCCGCGGCGGCGGTCTTGGCGGCGGCGTCGCCCCCACCGAACCCGGTCAGGATCGAACCGGGGTTGACGACCGAAACCTTGATGCCGGCCCCGCCCACCTCGGCCGCCAGCGCCTGCATGAACCCGATGACCCCGAATTTCGACGCCGAATAGGCGGCGAGATCGGCGTATCCTTGCTTGCCGGCGCCGGAACCGACCGCCACGATGTGGCCGCCGCCTCGCTCGCGCAGCGCCGGCAGCACCGCTCGGCTGGCGAGGAAGACTCCGGTCAGATTGGTCGCCAGCGTCGCCTGCCAATCGGCCAGCGAATAGTGCTCCACCGATCCGAAGCGCCCAATGCCGGCCGCGGCCACCAACGCGTCGATGCCGCCGAATGCGGCAACAGCCCGCTCGGCAAGCACGGCGACCTGACCTTCATCGGCCACATCGGTGGGAACCGCCAGCGCCCGTCCGCCGCCGCCTACGATCCGGGCGACCGTCTCATCCAGCGGCCCGGGGGTGCGACCGGCCAGCACCGGACGCGCTCCGGCCGCCGCCAGCGCCAACGCCGTCGCCCGACCGACACCGCTGCCGGCTCCGGTCACCACCACCACTTTGCCCGTCAGTTCTGTTCGCTCCGCCATTTGCTCCCCTCCGCGTTGGAGAATTCCTGCACCAGTTCGCGCTCGCTCAGCCAGCGTTCGGCGTAGTCGCCGCCGACGGCATCGGCGATCGCGCCGCGCCAGAACCGCTGGGCGATCGGATTGGCGCGCACCTCCAGCACTTGCCACCGCCCCGGCCAGCGCCGAAACATCTCCCGCGCCATGATCGCGCCCAGCCCGCGCCGGCGGTAGGCTCGCATCACGAAGAAGGCGGCCACATAGCGCCGGTCGCGGCTATCCGGGAAGGGGCTGTGCTCCTCGATGAGGGTGAACCCGACCGGGCGGCCGCCCGCGCGCAGCAGCAGCGCGGTCTTGTCGGGGTCGCTCCAGAAGCGAGAGAGATACGGTTCGGGGTCGGGCAGGAAGACGCCGTTCTCGCCGATATCGTTGTGCTCCATCTCGCTGAAATCGTAGAGGTAGAACTGGAACATCTGGCGCAGCAGCGGCTCCTCGCCGGGGGGCAGCGGCGCCAGCGTCCATTCAGCGGGCGTCATTTCAACGGGTTCGGTCATGGATTCACATCCTTCCCGCGCCCGGCGCTTCCGGTCGCGATGCCGCGCAACAGCGTGTCGAGAACCAGCGCCGAGGCATCGCGCGGGGCAACCATCGTCACCCAGCCAGTCCACAGCGCGCTCGTGACGAGTTCCGCAACCCGCGATCCGGCGGGGATGCGCCCCGCGGGGCCCCGTGCATGCGTGACTGTACGCTTCGCCGGGCCCACGAGATCCTCCACGCCCGCCCCGTCCACCGCCGCTCCCCCGGTCAATCGCGCATCGCTCCCCGCGCAACCCGGTCCGGCGCCGTACCCGCCAGGCCAAAATCCCCGTATACTTCACCAAAGCAGCGGTCGCGTCGGGTCGGGGAGCGCCCGGCCGCGCGGCCGCTATTGCCGGATCGCGCCGCGCCTGCCCCGCCCGGCAGGGAGTCCCGCGATCCGGGCGTCGCCGGAGCCGTCGTGAAACCACGCACCGCCGCCAACCCGCTGCTCCGCATCGCCTCCCTGCTGCTGCTGGTCGCCGGCGCGGCGCTCACCATCGCCGCGCTGTTCGCCGATCAGCTCAACCTGACCTTCGGCGGGGTCGGTCTCGGCTGGAAACAGCTCATCGCCGCCATCATCGGGTTGATGCTGCTGCTGCTCGGTCTCGGCGGGCTTATGCATCCGCCGCGCCGCTTTCACTGATCCCTACTGTCGCGGCGGAGCCGACCGCCGCGCTCCCGTTCGGCAAACATCGTTGTTGGAGGAATTTTCGTCCATGACCGACCGCGCCGCGCCTCCCGCCTCCGTTCCCGACATCGCCGGGGGGATCGTCGCCCGCGAGGAGCGCCGGGCCGCCGAGGCGATCGAAGCCGCCATCGTCACGCTCGGGCTGCCGCCGCGCCCGGTCGATCTACGCCCGCTCCCATTTGAGGGAACCTGGGGTGTCGCCTCCTCGGTGTGCTTTGGGCTGGCCAACGATGCCGTCACAGCCGAACTGGAGGCAATCGGCGCGCTGGAGGGGCTCTCCAAAAAAGAGGTGAAAGCCAAAACCGGCGGACTCGTGCGGGAGCGCATCCCGGCGCTGGCGCAGCGCGTGGCCGATGCGATCGCCGGGCACGGGTTCGCCAGAGTCGAGGCGGTCAACGGCTACATCAACATCTCCTTCGACGCCAACCGGATGGCCGCTCGGCTGATCGGCGAAGTGCTGGAGCGGGGCGATGCCTACGGTCGCGTCGCGCCGGTCGCCGAGACGGTCATGGTCGAGCATTCCCAGCCCAACACCCACAAGGCGTTTCACGTCGGGCATCTCCGCAATAGTTGCCTTGGCGTCAGTCTCACCCACATCCTGCGCGCCGCCGGCTACCAGGTGCAGGACGCCAACTACATCGGCGACATCGGCATGCATGTCATCAAGTGTCTGTGGTGCTACGAGCGGTTTCACCGGGGTGAGGAGCCGATTGAGCCGGCGGCGCGCGGCCGCTGGCTGGGCGAGATCTACGCCGAATCGGATGCGCGCCTCAACTTCCGCAAGGACGTGCTGGACTTTTTGCACCTGCTCGCCACCGAAGATCCCACTTTCGTCGCCGCCATCGACAAGATGCTCAAATTCCTCTGGCGCAAGAATACCGAGGGCGAAGATATCGCCTACCTGCTGGGGCGCATCGCCGCCGCGCAACCGATCAAGGATGAGCTGCTGCGCGAGCAGGATGTCATCGTCAAGTTCTGGCCCATCATTGGCGACCAATTGCGCGATCAAATCGCCAACCCCAAGCCGATCGCGCCGGTCGACGGCGCGCCGGAGCCGACGACGACGCCCGAGGAGCGGCTCGCCACCTGGGAACGGCTGGCCGAGCACATCGACGACTGGTGGCCGCACGTGCCCGCGTGGCGCGAGGAAGTCCGTGAAACCTTCCAGCGCTGGGAGGCGCAGGAGCCGGGCTTTGTCCAACTCTGGGAAACGACTCGCGAATGGAGTCTGGCCGACTTCCGCCGCATCTTCGATGAACTGGGCGCCCGCTTCGATGTCTGGTTCTTCGAAAGCGAAGTGGAGGCCGAGGGACGGGAGATCGTGCAGGAACTGCTGGAGCGCGGCATCGCCGAGGTCTCCGAAGGTCTGCCGGTGGTCAAGATCGACGAAAAGCTGGGACTGGAGACGCCCACCTACCGCACCCTGCCCATTCTCCGCTCCGATGGCACAACGCTCTATTCCACCAAGGATCTGGCGCTGACTCGCCGCAAGTTCGAGCGCTTCGGGGTGGATCGCGCCATCTGGGTGGTGGATGTTCGCCAGTCGCTCTATTTCCAGCAGATCTTCAAGGTGCTGGAGTTGTGGGGGTTCACCCAGGCGGCGCAGTCATTTCACTTGCCATACGAGATGGTGCGGCTGCCGGAGGGGGTGATCTCTTCCCGCAAGGGCAACGTGCCGATCTACGACGACATCCGCGACGCCGTGGTGGCGCGGGCGCGCGAGATCATCGAGGAGAAAAACCCGGATCTGGCTCCCGAAGTGAAGGAGACCGTCGCCTGGCAGGTGGCCATCGGGTCGCTCAAGTACGCGATGCTGGCGCGCGACAACAACAAGGTGGTCACCTTCGATCTGGAGGAGGCGCTCTCCTTCGAGGGTCACGCTGCCCCCTACATCCAGTACGCCCACGCTCGCGCCTGCCGCATTCTGGAGAACGCCGGCGTGATTCCGGCCGATCTCGAAGCGGCCGCCGCCTCGCTCGACTTCGGAACGCCCGCGCCAGAGGAGCTGAGTTTGCTGCAGGCGATCTCCGCGCTGCCGGACGAAATCCGGGAGGCGGCCGACGACTACCGCCCGCTGGTGATCGCCAACTACGTGTTCGACCTGGCCAAGCGCTTCAACGACTTCTACCACGCCTGCCCGGTGCTTCAGAGTCCGGAACCGGTGCGCACGGCGCGGTTGGCGCTGACGGCGGCCACCCGGCAGACGCTGGCCAACGGTTTGGCGCTGTTGGGCATCGCCGCGCCGGCGGCGATGTAGGCGCGGCGACCGCGCGGGCACGACAGCC
>JADLCW010000321.1 GCA_020847015.1 Thermomicrobiales bacterium
CGAAACCGCGATGCGTCGCCACTTGCAGGACGCTTTGGTGTACATCGAACGCTGGCGCGACACGATGGCCGGTGGCGGATGATCGTCGTGCACGCGGTCGCGGGCGACCCTATTACCGTCGTCGTCGACTTGGCCGCGCAGGAAGCGGGTTGCGGACCGTCAGGATCGAACAACGCGCCGCACGGCGCAACGTCAGCGGCGATCGCCGCGCGATTGAGATGGGTGCGGTTGGCCCGCGGACCGACGAACGCAATGTGACGAACCGTGCGCGGTTGGCGCACGGCGCGCGATCGATCGTTCGGACGGCGCGAACGTCTGCGCCGCAGGAGGAAGTTTTCGCATGGAAACCCGCGTCGTTATCGCCCCGGACCAGTTTCTCGATGGATCGCCCATGCAGCAGGACGATCGCTCGGTGCGCGATCTGAAGCTGATCTACCCGGAAACTGGGTTCGACGCCAAGACGCTGTGCCTCGGTCTCGTCGAGATCGACCCTGGGCATCACTCCCCGCTGCATCGCCACAATTGCGAAGAGGTGTACTACGTCGTGCGCGGGACGGGTGAGATCGAAACTGACGGGGTGCGCCACCCACTGTCAGCAGGATGCGCGGTGCTGAATCAGCCGAACACCATCCACCGGGTATACAACTCGGGCGACGAGACGCTTCAGCTCGTGGTCGTAGCTGGCATCATGCTGGTGCCTTTGTGGCCGCAATGGCCGACGGCATCTCCCTATGAGGTGTTCGAAGGTTCTTCGGCGAGCGAACACAAGGCGGAGGAATGACGTGGAGCGCGACATCGACGCCCAACAGAGCGCCAGCTTGCTGTCAACGACCCCGGTTTCGGCCGCAGCGACGCTGGCTGCATTTGTCGACGAGTTGATCCCGGGCGACGAACTCTTCCCGCCGGCGTCAGCAGTAGGGGCGCAAGCCTTGCTCGCTGACCGCGTGCGGGAACGATTGGGGCCGGATGCTATGGAGGCGCTGCTCCGCGCGCTCGCCGTCGACGATGTGTCGCTCGGCGACCTCGCCCCCGATGCTCGGCGGGCGACGGTGGCGCGGCTGGAGATCGAGACGCCGGCGCTGTTCGGATTCGCGCGGATGGCGGTGTACCTGGGCTACTATGCCGCGCCGACAGTGACGGCGGCGATCCGCGCCATGGGTCACGATTACAACGATGCGCCGCAGCCGCGTGGGTACCCGCTGCCGCCCTTCGACGCGACTCCCGGCGCGGATGCGCCGGCGAATCCGCGTGGTGGTTACAAGCGCACCGAGGATATCGCGCCGCTGGACCAGGCGGCGCTTGTCGCTCTGGCGGTGGAGTTGGGGCTGCCGCCAAAGCAGCATCCTGCGACGTGAGCGGTTGCGCCAGATCCGATTGAGACCGCAAGGAGGAACCGCATGGCAGCCGGACTCCGGCGCGCACATGACCGAGCGGATGTCGCCGTCGTTGGCTCCGGCATGGGTGGCGCGGTGGCGTCAACAGTGCTGGCCGAGGCGGGATTGAAGGTCGTCTGCCTCGAGCAGGGACCCTGGACCCGCCCCGAGGATCACCCGCACGACGACCCGGATTGGGAATGGCGGCGACTCACCAGTTTCAGCACCGCGCCGTCGGTGCGCCGGCTGGCGGAGGATTATCCGCTCGATACGCGCGATGAAACCTCGCTGATGTGGAACGCGGTCGGCGGTTCGACCGTCGTCTATACCGCGACCTGGCCGCGTTTCCGCCCCTCGGATTTCCGCAAGGGCACCGAGCACGGCTGGCAACCGGACTGGCCGTTCACCTACGAAGATCTCGGTCCCTGGTACGAACGAAACGATCGCGACATGGGCGTCGCCGGGCTTGCAGGCGACCCGGCGAGACCGCCGCGCGGTCCATTTCAGACACCGCCGGTGGCGCCGGGGCCGCTGGCGCGCATCGCCGGGCGTGGCTTCGATCGGCTCGGGTGGCATTGGTGGCCGATGCCGGTCGCCATCATCGCCGAGGATTACGATGGCCGACTCGCCTGCAACAACTGCGGCAACTGCCAATCTGGTTGCCCGCGCGGCTCGCTCGGCGATGTCTCGTTCACGCACTGGCCGAAGGCGATCGCCGCCGGAGCGGATTTGCGGCCCAACTGTCGGGTGGAGCGGATCGAGACCGGACCGGATGGGCGCGCCTCCGGCGTGGTCTATGTCGATCGGATGACAGGAACGCGCCACATGCAACCTGCCGATGTGGTGATCGTCGCCGCCAACGGCATCGGCTCCCCGCGTCTGCTGCTGATGTCGGAAAGCGGGCGCCATCCGAACGGACTGGCCAACGGCAACGATCTGGTCGGCCGCTACCTCATGCACCACGGGTTGTCCATCGTCGAGGCGTGGGTGGATGAACGGACGGATACACACAAGGGTATCGTGTCGGCGGCGCTGATCTGCGAGGAGTTTGCGGAAACCGACCCGCGTCGGGGATTCCTCAATGGCTGCTCGCTGCATATCGTCCGGTTGAACGGCGCCGGGTATCAGGCGCTCGGGTCCCATTCGGGGAATACGGCGCCGTGGGGCGCCGAACACCACGCGACCTTTCGGCGGCGGTTCGCCCATGGATTTGGGATTCTCTGTGTTGGCGACGATCTGCCGCTGCCGGACAATCGGGTGATGCTGTCGGCAACGGAAACGGACTCCAGCGGGTTGCCCGCGCCGAAGATCGAATACCGCTTGCACACCAACGATCAACGCCTGATGGATTTCGCCGTCGATCGGGCGGTCGATCTGGCGAAGGCATGCGATGCCTTCGATGTGAACGTCAATCGCTTTACCAGCCCGGACGGGCGCTACGCGCCGCCGGCGTGGCACTTGCTGGGCACCTGCCGGATGGGGAGCGACCCCGAGACCTCGGTGACGAACCAGTGGGGGCAAACCTGGGATGTGCCCAATTTGTTCGTGATGGACGGCAGTCTGCTGCCGACCGGCGGGGCCGTCAACCCGACCAGTACGATTGGCGCCGTCGTGCTGCGCGCCGCGAGTCATCTGCGCGACACCTTCGCCGAGGCGCGGGTAGCGAAACGAACGCCGGCGGTCTGAACGCGAGGAGACGGGAAGATTGTAGTTGCGGAGCATCGATTGTAGCGCTGAGTTGCGTCGCCTGGAGACGGAGCGCGGAGCGGCGCGCCGAGCGAGGCCGAGGCGCCTCACGTTCAGGATTCCCCGCGGCAGGCCGACGAAACGACGGAGAATTGGCCAGTTGCGCCTGGTGAATTGACGGCTCGCCAACCTTCGTACGTCATCTTAG
>JADLCW010000322.1 GCA_020847015.1 Thermomicrobiales bacterium
AATCTCTCCGCGTTCGTTGCCTCGTGCCTGCTCGGGGGCGCCGTGGTGGCGACCCGCAAGGTGGTCGGAGATATCGCGCCGCTGAATCTGGCGTTCCTGCGCTATATGCTCGGCGGGGCGTACCTGGCGGCCGTGGTTGCGATGCTGCGACCGGGAACCCTGCGGGTGGCGCGCGCCGATCTGCCGAATATCGTTCTGCTGGGCGTGCTGATGTACGCGCTTTTTCCGTTCCTGTTCAATACCTCGCTGCGCTACACGACCGCTTCGCGTGGGGCGGTGATCCTGGCGCTGATGCCGTTGTTCACGGCGGTGCTGGGGGCGTTTGCGCGCAGCGAGCAGTTGCAGCCGGTGCAATGGCTGGGGGTGGTCTGTTCGATTGCGGGGGTGGCGGCCGTTTTCGCCGAAAGCGGTTTGCAGTTCGCGGACGGACGCTCGGCCATGATCGGAAATGGGATGATGGTGGTGGTGGCGCTGGTGGGCGCGGTCTACAGCGTGGCTGCGCGGCCAATCCTGATGCGCTATGGCGCGCCGCCGGTGACGGCGCTGGCCATGTTGGCTGGAGCGGCGCTGCTCTGCCTGCCGGCGTTCTTCCGGGGGGTCACCCAGGAGGTAACCGATGCGCCGGCCTCGACCAACGCGCTGGTGCTCTATCTGGCCATTCCCGGTGGAGCGCTGGCGTTCTTCCTCGCGTCGTTTGCTCTGTCACGGCTTTCGGCCACGCAGGCGTCGATCTATATCAATCTCAATCCTCTCGTGGCGACCATCCTGGCAGCGTTGTTGCTGGGCGAGACGTTGACCTGGTGGTTCGGGTTGGGTTTTCTGCTGGTGGTGATCGGATTGTTACTGGCAAATCTGCCACGGATGCGGGGCGCGCAGACAGCAAGCGGTGGCACGCAAACCGTGCGGCCGTGACCGCCAGTCGACAGACGTTTGCCCGGTTCAGGGTGGAGCGGCGCTACGGTGCGATACGAGCCGCGTCCACGGTGCCGGAGATCGAAGCGGCCTGATTGCCCGCGGGGTCGAGAATAGCCACGGTGAACGTGCCCGAGAATGATGCTCCCTCGCTCGCAACCGTGACCGTTGCTGAAATGGCGTGCGAGCCGATGGCATTTCCGTTCTCGTCGACACCGAGGGTTTCGAACGCCAGCTCGACCTTTCCCGGCTGAACTTCCTTCCAGGAGCCAAATGCCGTTGTGAAGAATTCCAGCCTGTGCGCCGATCCTGGTGGAGCTGAAAGTGGAGAAGGAAGCACATTGAGGACGACGCCATCGCTCGAGAAGGTCGTCAGGTTGAGATGGTGTGCGCCATCGATCGTAACCGTCGTTCGCCAGGAGCCTACGATGCTTGCGGCCATGCGCTCTTCCTTTCTGCGCGTCTACGTTCGGTTCCAGTCAGCATAGCACTGCCATTTCGCAATTCCGGTGTGTGACCAAGAGGTGAGGGCGCTGGAGCGCGCTCCGGTATGATGGATGCGCGACAACTGCTCGAACATCGTCTCGACATCATTGCAGGGAGTTGACCGGAATGCCTGGATCGCACGTGACAGAATCGAACCGCCCGGGTTGCTCGCGGCGGCGGTTGCTCGGTGGGAGTTTGGCGGTGGCTAGCTCCATGGCGCTTCGGAGCCGGGAGGGTGGCATGGCGCATGACGGCCCACACGAGTTCACCGCAGAGGAGCTGGACCGAATCGACGCGGTCGTGAATGGGTTCCTGGAATCGAGCGGCACGCCGGGCGCAATCGTTGGACTCTGGATCGACGAACGCGGCAGCCTGGTCAAGACGTACGGGGTGAGCAACGTCGAAACCGGGGTTGCCCCAATGGAACGCGACACCGTTCGAATCGCGAGCATCACCAAGACGTTCGTGGCGACCCTGCTTCTGCAACTGGTGGACGAAGGGTTGATTGGTTTGGACACGCCGTTGAGCGAGTTCGACTTCGGTTTCCCCCAAAGCGAAACCGCCACGCTGGCGCAGTTGCTGGGAATGACCTCGGGTATCTTCAGCTACACCGAGGATGAGACATTCGTCGCCGACTACGTCGCGGATCCGATGATGCCCGGCTTTACACCGGAGCAGGCCCTGGACATCGCGCGGAAACACGATCCCTACTTCGCCCCCGGCGAGGGGATCCACTATTCGGACACCAACACGATCCTTGCCGGGATGATTGCCGAGCAGTTGACCGGGAAATCATTGCCTGAGTTGTTGCAGGAGCGGATCTTCACGCCGCAACTCTTGCATTCGACCAGCTTCCCGGTCAACGATCCAGCGATGCCCGATCCGTTCATGTCCGGCTATACGCCGCCGGTGGGCGACCAGCCAATACTGGACGCAACCGAGTCGAATCCCGATGTTGGTTGGGCGGCTGGGGCGATGATCTCCAATCTCAATGATCTCAGTGTCTGGGCGGAGTTGCTGGCTACCGGCGCGATGTTGTCACCAGAAACGCAAGCTGCGCGGTTGCAATTCGTTCCGATGGCGGAAGGGAGCCCAGTGCAGTACGGGCTTGGGATCATGGAGCTGCTGGGCTTCGTGGGGCACAATGGCGGCATTGCGGGATATAGCACCATCATGCTGTACGATCCGGACGATGGCTCGACCATCGTCGTTGCCGCCAATCTGTCTGATGAGCATGGCGGTGGGGCGGATACGATTGCATTGGGGTTGATTCAGGCGTTGTTGCCTGAGCGAATTCCAGGCGGCGCGACGCCATTGGCTTCGCATGGCGCTTCCCCGGTATCCTCGTAGGCAGCGACTTACTTTTTTTGGTCAGAGGTTAGCTATGGATATGAAGTCTTCGCGCAACACCCTTATTCCCATCGTGGTTGGCATTGCGCTGGCGATCGTTCTGAAACTCGTGGGCCTCGGATGGGGTCCGGCCCTGATCGTTGGGGCATTGGTGGCGATCGGCGCGTCTGTTTTCCTGCAACGGCAGGCGCGCGCGGCCGGAGATGCTAGCGGAAGCGCAAGCGGCGGCGCGACGAGCGTGGCCGATATCGACGCTTTGCTGGCGACGGGAACGTCGGCCGTGAGCGGGTTCATGAGCTCGTCCGCGGAGATTGCCAATCCTTCGACCAAAGAAATCGCCGGAAAGATCGGGACGAACCTGCAGGGGATCATGTCCGAGTTGCAGACACCGGACAAGCGTTCGGCGGTACCTGTGGTGGTGGACAACCTGATCGAGCCGGCGCAATCGGTGTTGACCGAATATCTCTTCTTGACGAAAAAGGCGGTTGCGGCCACGACGCCGCGGACGACCACGATCGAGCAGAGTGTGTTCCCGGCGATCGAAGCGGCCAGCCGGCA